>CALLVX010000191.1 GCA_938010765.1 uncultured Flavobacteriaceae bacterium
AAAAAGGGGGGCAACCTCCTTTGTATGATGGAAACTTGTCAAGAATCGCACTGAAAGGGCAAAACAATCTCCCAAAGGGAAGTGAAAAATCAAAAAACGGACCAACAGAAAAAGCAAAGGAAGATTTTGCAAAGGTCTCATAATTTTAAAATTTTAAGTATTCACCATATGAAGTTAGTTTTAACACCAGTGTTTTTTTATATATTCTTAAGCTTGAATGCCCAAGAAGCAATGCAAAATGAGCTGCCCTATACCAGCATTCCCGAAGCACCTGATACGTATACCCCGGGAACGGTGGTGTCGCGAATGATCGATGGACTCGGATTTCGATATCGATGGGCGACCGAAGACCTGACCGGCGAAGATTTAACCTATGAACCAGGGAACGAAGGTCGCACGATCGCGGGGATTCTGAATCATATTCATGGGCTATCGCTGGTAATTGTTCGTTCCGCTGAAAAAAAATCACGAGATTTTACAACAGAACAAGCCGAAATGACCCTGCAAGAAAAACGCCTTGCCACTCTTCAAAATTTTGAAAGGGCAAGCCAATTATTTAAGGAGACGACCGATTTGAACGAACACCCTGTCATTTTTATTAGGGAGAAAGGTACCTTTGATTTTCCTTTCTGGAACAACATCAACGGCCCCATTGAAGATGCCATTTGGCATGCGGGGCAGGTGGTGGTATTGCGGCGTTCGGCCGGCAACCCCATTAACCCCAAAGTAAATGTGTTTTTAGGAAAGTTGAACGACTAAGGGGGTGATTTTTACTCGATAATTGAGATTTAAAATGCTCCGACGCCCGCATGACAAGTGTTCGGGCGGGCTTGCGTCGAAATCAATGTTGAATTTCCTTTTAATGCCCAGTGGGCACGCCCCGAGCTAGTTTACTTTTTCCAAAATTTTTCATCATGAACCCGGTGTGCATCTGCCAAGACTTCGGTCAAAATAGTATCGTTGATGTCCTCAAGATGACGGTAACGAAGAGAGCGCATAACCTTTCTACCCGCCGTGGTCAAATGTTCAAGATGTACGCTAAGGTGTGCCGCATGCCAAAATCCAAGATCTACATAATCTTTTGATTGGTTCAGATAGCAAAATGGTTTCCCGTTGATGTAGTAAAAAGGAATACGGTATTTGAATTTTAAATCCACTTCGGGAACCAGTCGTTCAATAGTTGCTTGTAAATGAAGTAGTATGCTTCGAAAAGGTTCTGCTTGTAGTAGTATGTATTCTTCTGACGGATTCATATCTTTAAAATCGAATGCTATGCTATGTTCAAATCACTTTTTCTGATCGGCTTACTTCTGGGTTGCTTTCAATTGAACCCTCAGGAGTATGATGCTATCGATACCAAGGTAAAAAACTATCCTGATTTTTCGAGTATTGAGGCATTATCTATTCGTATCAAAAATGATTTTGAAGAAAACGGGGATCGGGTGCGTGCCGCTTTTGTTTGGTTGACCGCTACTATTGACTATCAAAGAAACTTGGATAATCTGTTTGCTTCCAATCCACCCCTTATATACTTCTCTCAGAATGGAAAAAAATATCAGATAAACAAACACAATTTGAAGCTGATTCGAAGGGCTTTTAAGGAAAAGAAGGGGGTCTGTAAAGATTATTCGCTGCTGCTCGACTTTCTCTGTAAAGAGTTTGATGTTCCCTCGAAGATTATCTACGGAGTCGCAAAAACCGATATCAAGGATGTTGAGGGAAAACGCTTGGTAAAAACCCATACTTGGAATGCCGTTGAATTAGAAGGGGAGTGGCAGCTTATGGACCCTACTTGGGCATCGGGCCATTTTGATTGGGGCAGCCAAAAGTTCGTTAAAAACTTCGCAGAGCATTTTTATTTTACGGCTCCCGACGCGTTTATAAAAGATCATTTTCCAAGTGAAGTCGCTTGGCAATTACTCGAAGAACCTGTAAAACTAAGTACGTTCTTCAGCGCCCCGATTTTTTTTCCCGATTACTTTCGAAATCGACTGAAATTGGCCCCGGAAACCAAAGGGACTATAGTACTAATGGAGAAAAATAGGTCTTTTTTGAAGTTCAGCCAACTGGCGGACAACAAGGAGGTATATTACAAAATACATGGAGATGATCAACTGCGGAAAATGCGATTTCGAAAAGAGAGTAATGGTTTTGTATCTAGAATCAAATTGCCTAAAGGACTGGAAGAAGAACCTTATTTGACCATTTTTATTGAAAATAAAGCAGTATTGAATTTCAAGTTAAAACAACAAACCATTGACCCGGTAGGGAGTTGAGGGAAGACTTGGTTCAAAAATAACTATCTGGTCGCTAAAATTTAATTTGGAGCCTCTTTTAATGCGTTTGCAAAACCGTATTTTTATACAAACCGACCAGAGATGAAAAAACTACTTCTTTTTACAATTGTACTTTTTGGCCCAATTTCCCTGTATGCGCAGGAGCATTCGCATGCAGGGGGTGCCGCCCTTACCTACCCGGATATTGAAGGGTACTTGACCCTAAAAACAGATTTACATATCCATACCGTTTTTTCCGATGGGAATGTGTGGCCCAATATTCGTGTGATGGAAGCCTTACGCGATAGTTTGGATGCCATTTCCCTTACCGAACATTTAGAGTATCAACCGCACAGTACAGATATTCCGCATCCGGATCGAAACCGTGCGTATGCCTTGGCCCTGGAAGAAGCCAAAGAACATGGCTTGTTGATTGTACCTGGATCTGAAATCACGAGGTCAGAACCGGTTGGTCATAGCAATGCGGTATTTATTTCAGATGCGAACAAGCTATTGGCCGATACCCCAGAAAAAGCCTTTGGCGAGGCCAAAAAACAAGCCGCTTTTGTTTTTTGGAACCACCCTGCCTGGTATGCTCAAAGTCCGACTGGAAATCCTATTTTAAGCGATTTTCAAAAAGAGCGAATCAAGAACGGGGAGTTGCACGGAATCGAAGTGATCAATTCAATTGACTATGCCGAAGAATCATTGGCCATTGCATTGGAGAATGACCTTACGATTATGGGTACCAGTGATATTCATGGTTTGATCGATTGGGACTACACTGAAAAAGGAAATTCACGGCCCATAACCTTGGTTTTTGCAAGGGAACGAAGCTTGAAAAGCCTTCGTGAGGCACTTTTTGATGGTAGAACCGTGGCCGTATTCAACGAACTCTTGGTAGGGAAAGATACCTATTTAGTACCCTTGCTTAAGGCAAGTATTGAAATTAGAGGGGCAAGGTATATAGAGGACACACAGGTACTTGAGCTATGGCTAAAGAATATAAGTAGTAGTGATTTGCTTTTTGAAAATCAGATGCCGTTTACGTTCTATACAGACCCATCAATTTTTGAAATTGCTGCAGGGGCAACACATGTGCTAAGGGTAAAAACATTGAAAAGACTGCCATCACTTCAGTTACAGTTAAAGGCATTAGGTGCATATACGGCGCCCAAGCAACATCCTGTTGTAGAGTGGGATATTCCCGTTGAAGAGTAACTAGCATATTTTTTTAATGCGAATAGTTGCGAGATTCGTTTTTTGAATTAACTTTGTATTTCAAAGTACTTTTATATGGAGTCAAACAAATACTTAGAGGACATCTCTGAAATCAAGAATATGATGAGCCGCTCTTCCCGGTTTATTTCCTTAAGCGGGCTTTCGGGAGTGCTAGCGGGAGTGTACGCACTGGTCGGTGCTTTTTTGGCATACCAAGTTTTAAGCGATTATTCGGGAAGCAGTTTAGTGAGCGGGACGATGCGGTCGGATGCTTCGGTGGTGCAACAACTTTTCCTAATCGCAATTGGGGTGATGCTATGCGCTATTGTCAGCGGCATTTTCTTAACGATGAAAAAGTCAAAGAAGAGCGGGGAAAAAATGTGGGATGTTTCGAGCAAACGACTGGTATTTAATTTTTTGGTTCCCCTGCTAACTGGTGGTGCGTTTTGTCTGGTACTTATTCAATATGAGATTGCTTGGCTAGTAGCACCGGCAACCCTCATATTTTATGGGTTGGCTTGTATCAACGCCAGTAAGTATACCTTGGGAGATGTACGGTATATGGGCATCGCATTTGTAATTCTCGGCCTAGTTAATACCCAACTTATAGGATACGGATTGTATTTTTGGGCGCTCGGTTTCGGCGTGTTCCACATATTTTATGGCGCACTGATGTATTTTAAGTATGATCGGAAGTAAAATAATACTCGGACTTATAGAAGTTTGACCCCAATTTTTGCAAATTGAATTCGCCTGTAAAAAACCATCATGAGTTTAATAAACAATATCAACAAGGCTTTTGACCACCGAATACGGTTGGGTATTATGAGTATTCTCATGGTGAACGACCATGCCGACTTTAAAATGTTGAAAGAGTTGTTGGAAATAACCGATGGTAATTTGGCCAGTCATGTCAAGGCACTTGAAAAGGAAACCTATATCTCGATAGAGAAGCAGTTTATTGGACGTAAACCCAATACGCGCTATGCCGCAACCAAATTGGGCAAGGCTGCATTCAAAAAACACATCGAAGCATTGGAGAAGCTTCTTGGAAAGTAGCATTTTTTTTATCCATAAACTTTGAAATTCAAAGTACTTTTAAATAATATAATTATGAGAGCATTAATTCTAGAAACCCTATATGAGTGGAGCAAAGTACCTTATCAAAAATTTTGGAAGCGTACCGACCCATGGAATATCTCTGCCAGCGATTTTTTAAAATACCCTGTGAACAGTCTTGGTTTTCAGTTGGGGTGTTTTCTGCTCAAACACAGTTTTGAGATACAGCCAAAGCTCGAAAATCACGATGTATATCATGTACTAACAGGTACTGGCATATCGGTGCCCGAAGAAGTGAGCATGCAATATTATCTAATGGGTAACGGCAAACGAAGCCTATATCTCTACGCGGTGATTGCTTTGGGAACGGTCTTATATCCGGATGAGTTTGGTCGCTTTAGAAAATCATATCAAAGGGGGAGAAGCGCACTGACGTTTCATCAGCTCGATTTTTTAAAGCTTTTGAAACAGCCTATGGATACTTTGAAAACTGCCTTTTTAATTCAATAAAATAACTTCTATGAAAACAAATTTTAAACATTCGGTCAATTACATTGCGGCACTTATGGCCATCGCTAACCTGTTATTGGGAACCTTTTGTCTACTGGTTTTCAAAACAAACGGTGATACTGGATTTGTAGCGATTGGGTACTTCTATATGCTTTCCACTACTGCTCTAAATACGCTTATGTTACTTTTTTTACTAATGAATGCGGTACGGTATTTTTGCGATTTCAAAGAGCACCTATTTGCGCTGTTACTTTTATTGGCAACTATTCCGATTCCTTGTTGGTACTTCGAGATCTTCTGAAAATCGGTCGAATGAAGAATAAAGCCTTCGCCCTAAAAAGCATTAATTAATTAATTAAAACAGAATATCATGAGTCTACATATCAAATCTTTTCTTGGGGCACTTGCCTTTAGCCTTTTACTCTACAGTAAGAGTTTTGGATTAAATCTTTTTCTACTTGCTGTAATTATCATCGTGCTGCTCCTAACGCATTCAAAACACGCTGTATTTCCCTGGCGCTATGCGATACTTTATTTATTTACTGCCCTTATGGTCTTTGTAGACCCGTCTGGTTTTCATGTGTTTGTTCATTTCCTCAGCCTCTGTGTACTAATTGGAAAATCAGTGGCTGAGAAAAGCTCAATTTATATTGCCAGTTTTACTGGGATAATTAATTTTTTTGTGGCGGCCCTCGTGCAGTACGTTGAAGCACGCGATAGTTCCGAACCGACGAAAAAAGATCTTTCCCCAACCACTGTCAATTATATAAAAGGAGCACTGTTGAGTAGTGTGCTCTTAGTATTATTTGCCTTCCTATATCAAAATGCCAATCCGGTTTTTGAAGAACTTGTTAAGGGTATCGATCTTCGTTTTATCAGTTTTCAATGGGCTTTTTTCACGTTACTAGGGTATCTATTTTTTTTAAACTTGCTAAAACCATATAGCTCCAAAGACGTAGTGAAATATGATCTAGAGCAAGGAAATGAACTCATTGCTCCTAGTTTGCCTTTCAGTACCGTCGACATCAAAGAACTTGAAAGGGAACGTACCCTGGGGATTATGGTTTTCGGAGCACTGAACATATTGTTGATTTTCTTCTTGATTACCGATTTAATGTATCTGGTACGGGCTGCATCGCTCAGTAATGCAGGCTATTCAGATTCGGTACATCAAGGAGTGTATGCATTGGTTTTATCGTTCGTGATGGCGATTGTTCTAATTCTTTACTTCTTTCGGGGAAACCTGAATTTTTATGAACGAAATGGTTCTTTAAAAATACTTTGTTATGGTTGGATTTTTCTCAACCTTTTATTGGTAGCTAGCACCTGTTATAAAAACTGGGAATATGTTTCTGCCTTGGGGTTTACATATAAACGTATCGGGGTGTTCGTGTATCTGATTTTGACCCTGATCGGTTTAATCACCGCATACCTGAAAGTCTCCCAAGTAAAAAACTTCATGTACCTGTTGCGAGTAAACACCACAGGTATGTTCACATTTTTGATTTTGACCACAGCGGTGCCCTGGAATCGTGCGATTACCTGGTACAACCTAAACTACCTGAAACGACCTGATATTCAATATTTATTACAATTGGATGATAGCACGATGCCGCTTTTAAGATCGTATTCTCAAAAAGAAGGAAGCTATTTGATCTTGGAACAAGAGCAGGCCATTACCGATGGGTATAAACGCTATCAAAAAGAGCAGGCTGAAAAAACCTGGCAAGAGCTTACATTGTATCAATTGACTAAAACTGAAGAATAATGATTGGGTATTTTCGTTACGGTCTTCTTCGAATCGTGATCTATTTTATAGTCTGTAATCTGCTGGCAAATAACCTGCTATTGCTCTTGTATCTAGCATGGGGGAGTGAATCGCTTTGGGTATTGTGCACGGCAATTATGCTATTTTTCACTTTCTTAGGCCTATTGGGCGCACTTGCGGTAAGCATTAGAACGCTGATCGGTTTTCGGAATTTGGCTACCTATCTAAGCCCTTTGTTCTTACTGCTATTAAATCTTCCTTTAAATGCTTTGTTTGTGTACCTCTTGCATCAAGCAAACTAACAAAATTACGAACTGAATTTGTAATTGAATTTTAAATGTCTATGAAACGCTTTTTCTTCTCTTTTGATACTTTACGTTGGAATTTGGTAATGGCCATTGGCTTTAATTTGCTATTGTTATTACTTCGAATCGGGCTCACCCATAGTTTCTTTTATAGCTTTTTGGTATGGAATTTATTCTTGGCTGCCATTCCCTATGGCCTTAGCCGCTTAATGATCGCTATTGACAAAGGCTACGGCCTAAGGAAGGGGTTGTTCTATGCCGGCTTTGCATCATGGTTGCTGTTTTTTCCCAACAGCCCCTACATCATTACCGATTTGGTGCATTTGCATAATGAGCGCTCGTATCTTTTATGGTATGATCTATTTCTGGTATTCATTTTTGCCATTAATGGTTTGCTGCTCGGAGTGCTCTCCTTGATAGATATGCAACGGTTGCTCTTAGATAGATACTCTGGGAAAGCTACCCGTGCCATCTTATTTTGTTGTTGCTTTCTGGCGGGTTACGGAATTTACCTTGGTCGGTTTTTACGTTTCAATTCTTGGGATGCACTCTCGAAACCATGGAGGCTTTTGCAACAAATAATGCAAAGTGCCACAGACCTTAAGACTTGGTATATCACCCTGGTGTTTGGAGGGTTTCTATGGATTTTGTTTTCGTTGTCCCAATCAATAGGTAGTAGTATGGTATCGGCTAGTAACAATCATGATTAATCTCCGACTCCAAATCGGACTTGATCAATTGTAGGTATTTAGCAGGTGTTTTTTCGGAAAGGGTAATACGTTTGGAAATCATGTTCACATCAAAATAAAAGCATGAAAAGTCACCGTTGCATTCATTGTCGACACGGGCTAACAAAAACCGGGTGATTTTAGGGCGAAGACGGTACTCAAGATCAACACAGAACCGTTTGAGTTGTTCATCTTTCCCTTCCTTTAAAATCCAGTTGAATTTCACCTTGCAGTTTTTACTCGATAATCGAGATTTATAATGCTCCGACGCCAGAACGACAAGTGTACAGACAGGCTTGCGTCGAAATCAATGTTAAATTTCGTGTTAATGCCTCTTGCGCTCGCCCCGAGGTAATTTACTAACCCTTCCAAATATGACAATTATGAATGCTCCTAACTATTTTGCAGGTAGATTTAATTAACAAAAATAAAATCTTTGTTGAAAAGCTTTTTGAGATTTACAAATTACCGTTAGCGAAGTCTCCGGAATTAAACAATACAATTTTTTACCCTGAGCTAGCTACCGTTTTAGACTGAAATGGCCACTAAATTGAACCTTTTCGTTGGTAATCAAATTTATATATTCCGCTTTAAACCAATAGTCGGTCGATGGAAGTCGGCTCCCATTTGACGTACCATCCCATCCCGGGCCATCTGGAGCAAGCTGAGCCAAAAACTGGCCATAGCGATCAAAGACGTTGACGCTCACCTGTTCTATATTACCATTATCGATGCCTAAAATATTCCAAGTATCGTTAATACCGTCATTGTTTGGAGTAAATGCACTGGGATAGTTCACGATTAAGAAAGAATCACTTTGTTGTTCAGTACCACAACCCAAGGCATTGCGAACAAAAATCGTATGAATGCCCCCATCTAAGTTCTCAAAAACGTTCGATGTTTGATAAGGCCCATTAATATTGTCAAGGCTGTATTCGAAATCGCCGGTATCTCCATTGCTAGAGGTGGCTATTGCGGTTACTGTATTTCCAGAATTGATAAAGCTATCGGTAACAATCGAAACATCAATATTCAATGGTTGGGCAGAACTGATGATCTCTGCCGAATAAAGTTCACTTGTGCATACAGTACCGGTGGTATTCAAGCGAATCTCCAAGGTATAGGTGCCTGGTGTATCGACCCTAAATATGGCTTCTTCAATTCCATCCCCATCAACATCATTATTGGGGGTCCAGTCATATTGATACCCACTTCCCAAATCTTCGCCTAAGAATATCGGATCAACCGCGCCTGAGGCATCTGCGCAAAGCGCTCCTGTAGTATCAAACGAAATGTCCGGGGTTTGATAAATGGTCACTTCAAAACTACCTTCATTAATACAGTTGGGGTTTTCGCTAGACCTAGCGAAAACATACACCGTCTGAGATGTAAAAAGGGTATCTCCAGGGTTCAGCGTAGTGCCAGTTCCTCCGGGGCTATTATAATATGTGTTGTCAGGACTTAGTGCTGGTAAGGTATAAGATTCACAGGCCTCGATGTCGCCAACGGGATCTAATTGTGGTATTTCGGTAATTGTAATCAATAGCTCAATACGCTCACTGGTACAACCGTTTACTGTTTGCTGTGCTTCGGCCCAATAGGAATAAGCGCCCGGTGCAATATCTAATGGAGTAAAACTCGTACCAGTTGCAATTGGCACACCTCCTACTGCCGTGGTATACCAGTTCACAGTATCACCCAATCCTGAAACTGGTAATTCTACCGATAACGAACTATTGGGAGTGCCCAGGCACATCGCAGCGTTCACAGGATTTATAGGGGCTTCTATAAATGGGCAGGGACAGTCGGGAGAGACAATTGCCAGAGGAACGGAGCATGTACCGTTTACAACATTTAGCGTAATATCAGTTCCTACGGGAATATCGGTGATGGAGTTACCTATTATTGTTCCTGCTGTAGTGGTAACCGTACCAATATTCAGGTCGAAGGTAACCTCATATGTCAGCAAGTTGGGCGCACAGGTGGTAACGATGTTTTCTAAAAATGGTTGCTCATCAATAGTAACCAAAAAGCTGGTTTCATTAAAGCAATTGGCGTTGCCCGTGGCTGCGTTGTAAATATAAATTGTCTGATCGGCGGTAATCATGGTTCCCGCGTTCAAAATAGTTCCTCCTCCTGCGGGTCCTCCGCTAGCATCGTAGTAAACGTTCCCTAAAGTTAGGGCGGGAAGCGTATAAGATGCACACTCATTCACATTGTTCATTATTTGCACGGTTGACACCTCTGTAATTACCAAGGTTACCGGTACCCGCGTAATACTTTTACAAGCAGATACGATCTGCTCTGCTTCCGCATAATAGATGTACGTACCTGGAGCTATGTCTAATGGAGTATAACTGAGGCCTGTGGCCAAAGCGGTGCCCCCGGTCAAGGTAGTGAACCAATTTACTTGGTCTCCTAAACCAGTTACGGGTAAAGTTACCGATAGTGCGGGAGTGATATCTCCTTCACAAATATCGCCTCCGATAGGGTTTTCAGGAACTTCGATGGTAGGGCAACTACAGTCGATTGCCGTAAAATCAAAGTCTCGTGTACAGCCATTATTGTCTACGGTTACGGTAATATTCGTCCCGGCCGGAATACCGGAAATAGTTGTTGCGCTAATGGTGCCGGTGCCGCTCGTAATGGTCGCCGTGCCTATGTTCACGGAAAAGTCTACCGAATAGGTCAAAAGATTGGGGGCGCAGGCAGCATTCGAATAGGTAAGGACTGGAACAGTATTTACTGTTATCGAGGCACTTTCAGAACCATTTATGATACAGCCAGATAGGGCATCCTCGACTGTTAAAACTTCCAAGGTGATGTTCGCGGTCACCGCGGGGATGGTAACTACGGCAGCACCGGTACCATCTAAAGTAATACTATTTGTAGTGGTACCCCCATCAATGGTATAGCCAATAATATCATTTGCATTTCCGTTTAAATTAAATGCGGCATCCTCCCCTGAACAAATAGACGCATTTACTTCCAAAGGAACGATCATGGTGGGGAGTGCCGTAATCGTAATCGTTTCGGTCTCCGTAGAAGTAGCGGTACAACCTGTAACATCATCTTCTATGCTTATCACATCTAGTGTTGTGTTTGCGGTAACCCCTGCAACGGTAACGGTTGCTGCCCCGGTTACAGCATCTAGCGTGATTGTGGATGTTGTGGTACCTCCATCTATGGTATAGGTGACAATATCGCTTGGACTACCCATCATGATGAACTCCGCATCCGTGCCTGAGCAAACAGCGCTAGCGTCCGGTGATAGATCCGTTAGGCTAGGAGGCGTTGTAAAAGTTAGTGTGCCAAGTGATTCCTGACGACATACATAGTCATCTGCATACACCTCTACGCGGTATACATTGCCATCATCGGCAGCGACCGTTGTAAAGGTGAGTATGTTACTGGTTTCGGCAAGTGGTGCACCAAAGGTGGCACCCCCGTCTGTACTTACCGTCCATTCATACATAAGGGTTCCGGTTCCGGAAGCATCTAAGGTAAAAGTTGCCGTGGCTCCTTCGCAAATTTCAACATCATCTAAAGCGGTGTCAATGGTCACTGTGCCCGGTATACGTACATTGGGATCTACTGGGGTGGTGTATCCTCCAAATCCGGTGACGCGGCCATTGCCATCTACCCCAGCTGAGGTACCTAGTTGGCCATCATCGTCATCATCATCATAACCGGCTTCTTTTACATCATTACAGCCGTCATCGTCCGAATCAAAATCCTTACAATCGCAAATACCATCAAGGTCGGTATCATAATCAACTCGAATATGATCGTAGCTACCTCTTTGTTGGTTCAACGCGAAATTCGCGTTATGGGTAATCCTTATTATAAGTCTTTGACCCATAGAGGCTGCGGTAGTTGCAAAGGAAAAACTAAAGTCTTTCCACATACCATTGGGCGTCATCCACGGTTCTATTTGCAGGGATCCCAAACTCAAAAACGATCCACCGCTCATATACCCTGCTTCAATTAGGGAATTACCATCATTCCTAAATGCACTATCGTAATCTACACCGTCGCCTACTGCTATGGTTACCTTGTATCCTGTATTTTCAAGCGTTACCAATGCGGGGGCACTATTGCTCTGAATGACCGAAACTGTGTTGTTCAAATAAACATAGGAATCGTTTTTAAAGTAAGCGGCAGCGGCATAGGAGGCCGTAGGGTTATCTGGCAAGTGGGTACCATCTGTTTCAAAATCGGCGTCAAAGGTCTCGGTACCTCCTACCGATGTGGGATAATCATCTACTGCCACCAGGTGTATTCCCGGGAGGGAAGGGTCGCTGGGTGTCCAGAAATCGATTGCTATGGCTCCCCCGTTAAAAGGTGTAATATTGTTAAATGGAGGTGCGTAGACAAAGTTATTTACCGGAAATTCGAAATTATAGGACTGTCGCGCACCGCCAATCATAGTAAGCCCACAGCCCTCATCGGTGTCATCGATACCATCATTGTCGTTGTCTTTATCGAATGCATCGTATACTTCATTTCTCCCGGCATCATAGGTTAGACGGTCGCCGTCTGGATTGCCGTCACCGTCAGTATCTTCGGGGATGCAACCCACAATAGCAGGGTCGATTACCCTTGGTCTATTTCCTTGGTAACCTTGATATAGCGGATAGCCACTTACACTACCATCGGCCGTAAAACCAGTACCCAACAACCTACCTGATCCGTCGGCGGCATATCCCAATTCTTCTGCATCGAAACAACCGTCGTTATCAGAATCGGTTTCGAGACAATTGGAAATACCGTCGCCATCCGAATCACGTACCAATCGAATATTGTCATAATTACCCGTTAAGGCCCCAATCCTTCCTTCATGGGTAATTCGAACAAGAATGCCTTGGCCCAAAGCTGCCGATCCGTCTGGAATGTTCAGCTGAATATCAAAGTCTGTCCAAGTACCGGGCGGCGTTTCGGTATCCCCGTCAATGACTCTTGATGCCAAAGAAGTAAAAGCAGCGGCATCATCGCCATATCCTATTTCAATGGTCGAAATATGGTCGTTTCTAAAACCGCTATTTTCAATACCATCTCCAACGGCAACCGTTAATAAGTATCCTCCGGGTTCAAATGTTGAAATTGGGTCATTCATTGTGATCGTACCAGTGAAATCCCCTGAGGGCGGATTGGTGTTGATAAACAAGAATTGGACTCCATCGGGTACCGCTTGGTAATTGTTGGCAACGGTAGGATGCGTGCCGGCCGAATTGACCCCAGTAACAGGAAAAAGCCATCCTGTTGGGGTATTGTAGAATTTTGGGGTCTCGAAACTTGCATTCAACAGTTCTACTTCACAATCAAAACTGTTTTTGATACCGTCATTGTCAATATCAATATCACAAACATCTCCTACACCGTCTCCATCAATGTCTTCTTGACCTGGATTATAATTTATGGGACAATTGTCGCTAGCGTCCAATACACCATCGTTATCTTTATCAAGGTCCGTTTCACAAGCATTTCCTTCACCATCACCATCACTATCCAATTGTTCAGGGTCGGGATTGCTTGGGCAAATATCGCAAACATCGGGAACACCGTCGCTATCTGTATCTGTTGGGTCTTGAAATGCGATCTGGGGGCAGGTGTCGCAAGCATCTCCCGTTCCGTCCCTGTCACTATCTACATTGGTGGGGTCAGCTGTAAACGGGCAAAGGTCGGTTGCATCGGGAATACCGTCGTCGTCGTCGTCCGTATCACAGTCGTCTCCCAGGCCATCATCATCGTTATCTCCCTGACCAGGATTCGGCGTACCATTGCAGTTATCACATAAATCCCCAACCCCGTCTCCATCCGAATCGGCACTTGAGCCGGTATCTAATGGACAGTTGTCCGAACCATCAAGGATGCCATCATTATCGTCATCGGGGTCACAGGCATTATCAATGCCATCACCATCAGTGTCTAGATTTACATTGATGTCCCCTGGACAGCTATCGCAAAGGTTCCCGACTCCGTCTCCATCTGTATCAGCCTGCCCAATATTGGGAATCGCAGGACAGTTGTCGCAGGCATCGCCAAGGCCATCACCATCACCATCTACTTGGGTGTTATTGAATATGCCAGGGCAATTGTCGAAGGCATCAGAAGTGCCATCGTTGTCATTATCGTTGTCGCATGCATCCCCGAAACCATCTCCATCAAAATCTTCCTGCAAAGGGTTGGCGATACTTGGGCAATTGTCAAAAGTATCATCGATTCCATCGCCGTCCCCGTCTTGTGCCATTCCTGATAGAGAAAATAGCAAAAACGATAGGGTACAGATTGTAGTCAGTATTCCCTTAAAGCGAATACTATATGTTATTGTCAGTAGATTTGAAGTCATGGGCCCTTCATCTGATTAGAATACGAAATTATGTCAATTTGACTATATAACAATAGAAACTCGATGTACCCGACCAAATACTAGATAATTTCCCGATTTTTCGGATAAACGGTTTTTTTTTTACTAAAATGGGTTTTTACGGGCGTACTAGGTACTTGAAACGTACAGTGTACTTACGATTTTCGTACAGATTTGTAGGAGTATTGCTGATTTAGTCTGGAAATAACAATTTAAGCACGCGCTAGCGGTTTGGGAACAAATGGGTAGTACTTGCTATCTTAAATTTTATGACTCCCTGCCAGCTCGAAAGGTTTTTTTAGGATGATTTAGCGTTAATCGCCGTCTACATACTCTTGAAGATAGGCGTAGCGTTTGGTCAATTGCCCATTTTGGGTCATTCTTGAACGCTCTAGAATACCCTCTTTGTCCCCATCGAAAAAAGCGGGTATCACATGTTTCAGAAAGGCTTCGCCAAAACCTACACTGGCATCGCGGGGCAGTTCGCAGGGGAGGTTGTCTACGGCCATTACGGCCACTGCCCCCGGGTTTTTATAATCGGTCTCTGTTTCGGTCTGCGGGTCATAGCCATAGATGGGTTCGGCAATGGTAGAAGGGCGAATGGTGGTCGCCACCGGGCCATCGATATCACAACTTACATCGGCCACCACGCTTATTTTAAAATCTGGATCTTTTGCATCTTCTCGAGTAAATAGGTAAGGAGCTCCTTGCCCATAAAAGTGGCCTGCTATATAAAAATCGGTGACTTTGGAAAATCGACTGAAATTTGATTTATATTCTTGCGGATTCGCGAAAAAATCGGGCTTGTTACCGCGCACGCCATCTTTTCGCTTATTATACTCCCCGGCATCGATCTGGCAATAGACCGGTTCGTTGAAATCTTCTGTTAGGTAGTCACCTACGTTTACACGGCGCAGGTTCATGGCATCGAGCATTTCGCGGGAGCCATTGCCGACCCTACCGCGGCCGGTAAGCAGTATTTTGATGTTCGGAAGCTCTATACCGTTCAGAGCCCTTATCAACGCCTGTTGGTCTGTTAGGGTTTCTGCCTTGGGAAGATCAAAGCACTGATGTTTTAAACCATAGGCCCGAAAGCCATTGTAGGCGCCCACAATACCTGCATAGCGGCCAAAGGCGACCAGGCGAACGCCCTTACTATTGGTAATGACCTCATGATCGTATAGTTCGATGTTTTTTTCGAGTATAGCACTTAAGAGGGAACGATTGTACGGTTGTTTTTTAATGGTATGGGAAAAGAAAAAGTATTTTTTATGGGGAAGCAGCGCCTCGATCGGGACCTCTTTGACCCCGAGAAGTACATCGCAGCTTTCCATCTTGAAAGCTACTTCGACCAGTGCCTCGGTATATTCGGAATCGGCAAAGGCACGAATAGGGGAGGGCTCCACTACTAGTTGGGCCTCAGGGTGTTCGGCAAGTAATTTTTTGCAGACGGTTGGGGAGAGTACCACACGGCGATCTGGTGGATTTTTACGTTCGCGTATGAGTCCGAATTTCATAGAATTATTGGATTTGTAACTTGGAGGGTTCTTCTGGTTTCAAATGTAACAGATGACAGGGGCATGTCAAAACTTTTTTTGGAATACTTTTTGGGGTATCTTTGCGGGCCGCGTTAGGGATTGTAGCGGTTACCCCGCAACCTCCGAAGTCGAGCAAAGCGAAGGCGAAGGAGGGGAGGAGTAAAAGCGGAAAGCCCGGCCCGAGTATTTTTACGAGGGAAACGCCCTAATTATGTTCTTTGAAAATATAATGACATACTCCATAGCATTCGCGACGGAGTAGAATTTGCCTCCTGCGCTAAAGCTATGGAGGGTTCAATTCGTTTACACAAATCACAGATTTGCTAACTCATTGAAGGGGCCGACTGGTTTTTGACAGCGAGACCAATGGCGATGTAAGCATGCCGAGCGCTGGTGAACAGCTCGTAAATCTCATTTTCCACACTTTTAACAGGCGATAAACAATTTGCTCTTGCCGCTTAATCTGAATTATAGTAAGATTAGCCTCGTCCCTACTAGGTAGGGAAGCGAGATGTTCCTGAATAGCCTCTGTCGACGGCGATTCAATCAGGAGCACCGTAAATGTCGATATAAGGCTACTAGCGCTTCGATGGTAGCACCAAAATTCAAGAAGATAAGCGTTGGTTAGGCTGTTTCCGGTCAGACCCACGTCGAAAATTAATTGGAAACTATGCATGTAGAAAGCATTTTCGTTGCTTGTTTGGACGAGGGTTCGAATCCCTCCGGCTCCACTTT
>CALLVX010000192.1 GCA_938010765.1 uncultured Flavobacteriaceae bacterium
GATAACCCAAAATTTATCCTTGAAGAATACGCTACGGTGGCCTTCGCGAACACTAAAAGCGGCATTTGGAACAAGGGCTTGATCAGCAGTGTTTAGCGGGCGGGTGCGAAACCGAAAAATTTCACTTGTGCTGCTACCGCCCTGGTTGTCTCGGGCCACTACTTTCCAAGTAAACCTACTGTCTAATGAGAGCGGTTCGGAAATACTGAAGGTAGCGTCGGTAAGTCCTTGGGCCACGAGTGTTTTTGGATCGGAAGGTATGGCATCGCCGTTTACAGCAATAGCACCTAGACTATTTCCTAGTTTTTCGAGATAAAAGTCATAGACTACCGCATCGCCATCGTTATCGGTAGCCGGCTGCCAGCTAAAGGTAGGTGTGAGTGTTACCGCTTCGGCCTGATCTACCATCGTAAGCAGATTAAATTCTTCGGGGGCTGAGTTTATCTTCCTACTGTCATCGTCATTTTTTTTACAAGCCGTAAATAGAAAGAGAAATAGGAGTATTTTGAGAATACGTTTCATACTAATAGTGTTTTAGTCCCATTCAAATCGGAATATTCCGATTCGGTTTTCGATTTCTTGATTTTCATCGATAGCCGATCCGTAGGTGCCTAAAAAGCTTGGGAGTTCCAAGGAATTCGATAAAAATCCTCTCATATAAGTGATTTCTCCTCCTGAAAGATTTGTTGTGAATTCTATCAGCAGGGATCCTCCTGAAACGGCGGCCCATGTGCCGGAAGCCTCAAAAGCGGGGTTGCTATAGCGTTCCATGGAAATAGTACCGTCTTCATTCAGTGAAAGACTGTAGTCTGGAGGAATCTCTGAATAATTTATATCTTCCGAGTCTGGGTCTACCATTTGCAAGCCACCGCTAAAGAAGGCCTTAGTTAGCGTATTGGTTAACAGAATTTGCACTGTTTGGGTTCTTCCCTCACTCTCGGCTGTAATGACAAAATCGTAGGTGCCCAAAGGAAAGTCCTTACCCCATGACAGCAGGCCGGTGAGACTATCGAATACGATGTGGTTACGCTGTAATATTTCCGTAGAAGAAGTGATGCTATAGGTGCCAACTTCCCCGTTCCATAGAATGATACTCGGAGCAATACTTCCAGCCGTCCTGAAAGTGGTATTGATTTCTTCTTCCGCATATTCGAATCGTATGGCACTTGATGGGGGACTATCGTTTTTGCTACAGGAAATGATGAGAAAAAGAAGCGCTAAAATCGGTATTGTGCATTTCATAGCTAGTATTATTTTACCGTAAAAATCACATTGATCATATAGATATATTCTCCCGGTTCTCGGTCATAATATATAGTACTCACCACTTCTTCGCCCCAGCGATTGTTCAAATCTTCGACCTCTTGAATTTCGCCCAGTTGTTTGCCCATTGCCTGTGCAATGGCAGTTGCTCTTTTTGTGGCGTTGGCCACCGCTTTTTGACTCAATTTTGTTATTTCATCATCATCAATGGTGATAAGCGAATCGTAGTTTAAAACCTGTACTCCCAATGATTTTGTTTGAAGAAATTTTTTCATTTTTTCGACCGATTCGGTTCGGTATTCATAGAGCGTACCTTCTTTTTCATATCGAAGGGTTTCATACCCAAACACATTGGGATTCTCTTTGAGATTACCCCATGAAATGCCCTTGGCTTCAAGGGCGTCTTTATATTGCTTTTTTAACTTTTCAAGGGTCACCATTTCTGCAGGAAGGCTTGAATAGGTGCCACTAAGTGCTACGGTGGCCTTAAATAGCGGCGCAGCATCTATGTGAACCGCGCGGGCACCTACTTTTATGGTATTGCGTTGTTCCTGTGCTTTTAAGTTGCACGTGAACAGGAGCAATACTAAGGCTAGTAATCTTGTTTGTAGCTTCATTTTCTTTCATTTTTTATTAGTGAAACCCTATTTTGTCAAGCATGCAATACGCCGACAAAATAGATGGTTGAACTAACCCCGATTTTTATCGGGGTCTTAGTTTAATACCTCGACCTTCGGGTCGATTCCTGTTAAGGGTCCGGGGCTTGCACTGGGGTTTAATGCCATTTACTAGTCGCGTTCAGAGTCGTTACAACGGATTTACTTTCCAAACGCCCAAACATCTGAATAATACCCTTCGGTATAAATTCCTGTTTTAGTAGGAAAAGAGATAATGGGATACCCGGCAATGGCCCAAAAACGATCGTCAAATACAACTGAGGTATGTTCGGCCCGGCTTTTGAAATCGTTGCTCACCTTTACTTTTTTCCAGCTAATACCGTCCTTACTGCGCCAAATGTCGTTTAAGAATTTGGCGTTCCCTGCATAACCTGCGATTACCCACATATAGCCATTGTAAGAAACAGCAGTGTGACCCAATCTCGGCGTAAATTCCGCATTTGGGGTGGCCAGAATCCAGTTGCTACCATCTTCGGTATACCAGACATCGTTTTTAAAACCATCTCCCAGTTCACCTTTTGTGTACCCCCCAATTACCCAGAGTTTATTGTCGTGAACCAAAGCAGTATGATCGGCTCGTTTACCAAACGGGGCGTTTTGTAAAAAAGACGCCCAATTGCTCCCATCGCCACTTGCCCAAACATCTGCTTTAAAGTCTTGATCGCCTATTAGAGAACCTGCACCGCCTATGACCCACATACGTCCTTTGAAAGTGGTTAGTGTGTGTCTACTTCTGGGGGGGAATGCCGCCTCTTTCGTAGCTGCCTCCCATGTTTCACCATCTTTTGAATACCAAACATCGTTGAAGATTTCAAAATCTGCTGGAGTACCATTTCGACCGCCAGATAACCACATTTTACCCTCATATGCGGTGGCCGCATGATCCGATCGTGCTGAAAATTGGGTATTCGGATTTACTAGTTTCCAGTTTTTTCCATCCTCAGATTGCCAAACATCATTGGGCTTTGGGCCAATTATTTGACCAGATATCACCCATATCTTTTTATCATGCACTACTGAGGCATGAAAGGCCCTACCCTTGAACGCCGCTTCTTTTTCCACTAATTCTGCCTCAACGGATAGGGGCTTGGTTGTAAGGCCAAGATTGCTGGCGTTCACTGTTTGATCATCTACTATTTCGCCTTTCCCACATGCGAATATGAGCAAAAGGGTACTTAGGCAAACAAGTTTATTTGTTGTTGTCATTTGTAAAGAAATTTAAGTTTTATACGAGGGGAAAACAGGGGCAGTTCTATTTAACATAAATTCCCCCAACATGGCATTTTACCATATAATTGGGGGAAACACTAACCATTTTCTTACTCTTCGATTCCGAAGTGTGCCATAACCTCTTTATAGGTCATTTTTGTGAAATCTATGGTCGAAGATTTTCCACTGGCGGCAGTTCCCCCTGGAATAAGAACGTATCTATAATCATCAAACAGCGTACCTCCAACGGGGCTTCCATCATCTGTTAAAACCCGTATTTGTAGTTCTCCTTCACTTTCAATGCGGTGATAGTAACTTTCATTGACAGTAGGAATGTACACTGGTAGCGGTAACACATCGGGCACAGGTTCCGCAAGGTTTAATCGGCCATAAGCAAGTATAACGCCTTGATCTATGATCTCAGCCGTTATCTCGGGAGCATCAATGTCAAATATTGCCGAGGAGCCAGGTTCGTCAGCTTCAAAACCGGATGGTATCCAAGCTGAATAAATAACGTTGGCGGCCCCTATTTCTCCCTGTTCTCCTTGCTCACCCTGTTCCCCTTGTGGCCCTAGGGGGCCTTGTTCTCCTTGTGGCCCTATGGCACCATCCGAACCATCTTCCGATGAGCAGGCAACCAGTAATATTGACATCAACAGTACATTTCCAATTCTCTTTATAGATTTCATAAATTTTATTTTTAAGATTAACAAGACAAACTTAGGCGCATCTTAGGAAGCCGATGTCCTGAATGTTTTGATCTTAAAGAATCGGGACAACCTTGACACCGTTGGTAAACTAATAAAGGAATCGTAAAAGGTGCTAATCCTTGGCTAAATGCTCAGTAGCCTTGATGAATTACTAATATTCTTATTCATTAAGGCCTTTTCGTAAAACCTCATCTTTCAATATCAAAAATTTCTCCTGCTTCATACATGGTCTTAAGTTCATTTTTTGAGATTCCATATACCATTTCTGAATAATTTTCAGGCTTATCGATTTTATATATGCCACTTCTTATACCTATTTCATAGGCATTGGGTACTACAAATACGCTATCGTTTGAAATACGCATTATTTTCAAGGTAGAGTAGCTCCCCGATTCGATTTGATACTCATAGACATCCCCTTTCATGGGGGTGGAAATATATTCCAAGTCAAGTTTTTTATCTTCACTATTGACGTACCCTGCCGCAACGATCAAAGCTATCATCAAACCTAGTCCAGTGAATTGCCATATGGGCCCTTTCGCATCTTTTTTTAAAAGGTCATATTCTTTTTTAATTCGTACTGGCATCTCTTTTGTTTTAAGAATATTTTTACAGTGTTGGCATTGAGAAATTCCCTTTTTGCCTATAGGGAATAGCGGAATCCAAAAAATGTGAGCATGTCTTCTGTATACACTTAAAATCACAGAACCAAGCGTTCCGCAGCTGGGGCAAGTGGTTGTTTTTGACTCTTTTGACTTTACATGAACGGCTTTACTACCATAAATTATCATATGCTATTTTTTAAAATGATTTGTAACGAATTTTCATAGATGGCCCTTTAATAATCGGTGAACCAAGACTTTTGTAATCATGGCCAATGCCTTGCAGAATACAGCTGGGCATGTCTTTTCTCAGGGCAATGCGCACTACTTTGACCGCAGTATACTAACAAGAAAAAACACTGCAATGGCCAATGGTTATGTACTGTATATTTCCCGATAGTACCCCAAGATCATTTTCAGGTCTTTGTAGCCCGTAGCCATACCTAATTCTTAGAAATGATGCGTCTGCAACGGCATGGTCAGAAGAATTTTTAGTGGAAAATTTTATATCTAGGGCAAGCCCGAAATTGAAGGTTGCTGATTTCAACAAACCTTCTTTTGGGTCTATTTTTTGGATGGTATGTCTTGAGATGGGATTAAGTTTTATGAGCCCGATTCCGGCAAATGGAGATACGCTTAGTTTAGGGGTTTGGTAAATTACATAGCCCAATGAGGCCTCTGAGAGAAAACCAACCGTCCGAGAATCTTTTCCCAAAACCCCAAAGTAATATTCAAAATCCTTTTTTGTTTTGTTGAAGCCAAAAGCGTTTCTTAAAGAGACTGTAATTTTTTTATAGCGAATATGGATGGCAATACCCACAGCCACATAATCCATATAATTTTCACCCAAGTCGCCGGTATGGGAATTATAATCAGTGAAGATTTCAAGCCCTAGGGCCCAATTTTTGGGAAGGTGTTTATTGCGTACTTCTTTGTTGTGCTGCTCCGCTCCCACTAGTGTTGTATTTTTGGATATCCTTACCAGCTTTAAATCCTCAAATGCTAGAATCGGGGACTTAAAACCGTCAATTTGACTATATAGGCTATTTGAAAATGCGATCAAGACCAATATAGCTTTATACCCACTGACCATGGTAAATTTTGGTATTCGGCCTTCCCACAACAGCTGCGGTACCTTGGCCGTTATTGCTCGACTAATTATTTTAGAGGTACCGGTGCTAGAGAGAAGTGAAGGTTGGTTCATATGCCTTGCAGGTTTTCTATGATATGCCATTCACTTCCATTGCTTTGATACATTATGCCTTTGTTGGTGCCGCAAGCAACGGTAGGTTTTCCGTATCGAAAATTCATTGCCTAAACATAGGGTGGGTTTTCCAGAGAGTCGTCCCAAATGTTTTGATCTTAAAGAATCAGGACAACACTAGTTGTGATTGCTGGTACTGGGATGGAGTGATACCTGTCCACTTTTTGAAGGCGGTATAGAAGGCCGATTTGGAGTTAAAGCCCGCTTCGAGCCCTACAGATACAATTGTATAATGGGCGTATTGATGGGAATGCAGGTTTTTCTTGACGTCCGATATGCGGTATTGGTTGATGTAATCGATAAAACTGATTTGGTTGATCGAATTGATCATACTGGACAAATAGCATCCCGATATTCCTAAAAGTTCTGCAGTAGAGGCCAGACTAAGGTTGGGGTTGCGGTAAATTTTATTGGCCCGCATTAAAAGCTCCAATTTCTTGAAATATTTGTTAGCAGTGGTCAAGGGCCTTCGCGTTTGAGTCGTAAGTTCCTTGATTTTTTGAGAACATAGTGCGGCAATAATAGTAAGTAAATGCAAGTGCTTTTCAGTAAAAAAATGTTTTTCAGGATGTTCGGAATCAATGACCCCGTAAAGCGAATCATTGACCAGGATGGGGACGCAAATCTCTGATAGGCGCTTTTCATCATCTACAATGTATCGGGGGTCGTCTAGGGTGTGGGGAATCAACTCGGCTTTTTTGCTTCTCGCAACACTGCCTACGATTCCCTCGTCCAACAAAATTTCGATTTGATTGTAGATGGTATCGCCATGCGGATTTTTCTGCCCGTAGGCAGACCGTTGTTGCAAGCATTGCTTTTCCTTATTGAAGGTATAGATAACACAATCGACAAACCCCAATTGATGAATTACGTTTTTGGTAATATCCCAGAGCACCTCCTCTACTGATTCTTTCTGATAAAGCGAGGTTGAAAAAAAACTAATGGCCCGTATTTCATCTAGGGCATTGTTTGAATTATGGTTCCTGTTCATAATCTTAAATTTTTAAATTCAAAATTATAGCGGGTGTTTTAGGACAGGCTGCTGGTATGTAACAAAGTACTATTCAAATGTAACCTTGGCGATAAATACCCTATTTATCGAGGGAAGTAGTGTACTCTGAAGGTGTTTGGCCGAAAGTTTCTTTAAAACTTTTCATAAAATAAGAGGGCGTTCCGAAGCCCACGGCATAGGCTACCTCGTTTACGGTTGCATCAGAATCTTGTAACAGTTGCTTTGCTTGGTTCAAGCGCTGTGAACGCAAGAAAGCTGTTGTAGTATGGCCGGTAAAGGCAAGTAGTTTGCGGTGCAATTGCATACGGCTCATATGCGCTTTGTTACTAAATTCGGCAGCATTAAAATTGGGGTCGCTTAAGTGATTATCCAAAATCTGCTGTACTTTGTTTAAGAACACTTCATCCGCCGAGCTCAGTACGATATTTTTAGGTTTTAACACTAGCTCTTGCCCGTATCTAATTTGAAGAGTTTTACGGTTGGTAATGAGATTTTCGATTCGTTTTTCCAGGAGGCGAATTTTGAAGGGTTTGCTAACAAAATCATCGGCTCCTGAACTAAGTCCTTTTAGTTCTGTTTCGGAGGTATCGTCTGCAGTTAGTAGAATGACTGGAATATGGGATGTTCTTTCATCTGTCTTTAAGATGTTGCACATAGCAATGCCATCTAAGAGGGGCATTCGAATATCCGAAACGATGATATCGGGGACTTTTTCCAAGGCAGTTTCCAAACCAACCTGCCCATTTTGGGCTTCGAACATTTCATACGTGCCTTGCAAGGATTGCCGAATGAAGGCCCGTATTTCCTCATGATCCTCGACTATAAGCAATAAAGGGCGGTCTTGATTATTGGCAATCGTCTCACAAGTACCTTCCTCTGGGTTCTCGGGAACGTTTTTTTGAAGTGAATTTGAGGATTCGAGCGCTAATTTAGCAGGTAGTGCTACCTTGAAAATAATGGTGCTCTCATTTTCCATGTACGCGTTGATAGCTCCCTTGGACAAGGTAACCAGCTCTTTGACCAAAGAGAGGCCTACGCCCATGCCTTCTGCCTCCGAGTCTTCCTGGTAAAAACGATCGAATAATTTTTCTGGCCGAATGCCTGAATGCTCTTTTACCGTATTTTTGACCAATAGGACGATGTTGTTCTTCGTAGCTTCTAAGCGAATGCTGCAGCGCCCTTTTTCTGGTGTATATTTAAACGCATTTGAAAGAAGGTTGGTTACTATTTTCTCTACGACGTCCTCATCATATTGTCGTATTCCTGTGCTTTCTATGGCCGTTTTGAACAACAGGCCCTTTTCTTTGGCTTGGTACTCAAAAGAATTTGCAATGCTACGTATGAAAAGGCTCAGCTCGGCCTCTTGCAATTGAACTTCTAATTTGCCTTCTTCTAGTTTTGAAAGCTGTAACAACTGATCTACCAGACCTATTAAGCGTTGGGTATTTCGTTTGACCATTGAAAGGCCTAAATAGTCTTTATCGGCACTTGTTTTGCCCGACAGTTCCTTTTCTATTGGCCCAAAAATCAAGGTCAAGGGCGTTTTGAATTCATGTGCAATGTTAGTGTAGAGCTTTGACTTGAACGCATTCAAGTTTTGAAGCCGAACAGTCTCTTCTTCGGTAAGCCTCAGATTTAGTTGCATATCCCATCGCCACTTTAAATAACGATAAAACCCAAAGCAAGCACTGAGGAATAGCAGCAAATACAAGGTTTTGGACAATGAAGTCAAGTACCATGGGGGTGCGATGTAAATATCTAGATAGGACATCGGGTCATTCTTTGATATTCCTTCATAAAATGGTTTTATGGTAAGGGTATGATTGCCGTGGGGCACATTGGTGAAATAGGCGGTTTGAAGGTCGGTTACTTTCCAAGGATCGTTATCAAGCTTATAACTGTATTTTATTTTTTCAGGATTTATAAAATCCATGGCCGTAAATCGAATCGAAAAATCGTTTTGGTCTGGGGCCAATTTCACGTCCTTTAAAAAGGGCACTTGTGCGGCATTAAATACCGGCTCCCCATATTCGTTCTGAACATTAAATTCGGTTACTTTGGGCGCATAAGGGATTTTTTCAGGGCCATATGCCTTCAGGTTTATTTGTTGAATGCCCTCATCAGTGCCAAAATAGAGGGTGTCGTTTGCAGCATCAAAAAAACCAGAACTATATAAAAAAGCATTTGACATTAGACCATCACTTTCGGTAAAGCGTTGCATAGTGCTGTCTCGGGTATTATGCACATAAATACCATCGCTTATGGTGGTGATCCATATATTCTGATTGGTATCACCTTGCAGTGACATAATTTTTTTGTCAAATAAGGTTCCCTGGTATTGGAGGCGTTCAAAATTGTCGGTTTCTTCCTTATAACGAACTAGGCCGATATCTGATCCAAACCATAGTGTGCCCTGCGGATCTTCTTCGAGCGTCATTATAATATTGCTGGTAATAGACTTCTTATTGCCTTTTTCGAAGGTGTAGTTTTTTATTTGCGAGGATAGCTGCTCTATTGGTTTTGTAGAGATAGCATCTATTCTGTAGATACCGTAACCCACAGTAATAATCCACAGGCGATCACGGGAATCTATTTGAATATCCATGATTTTTGACTCTCTTGTTTTGGAGGCCGTTTCTAAAGGAAGGTACTTTAAAAAAACATCGCTTTCATCAAACACCATCAAACCCTCCCAGGTGCCGACCCATAGTCTGTCCTTGTTGTCCTTGGCCAGTCCCGGAGCCCTGAGGGAGCCATTTTTACCTGGGAGTACAAGGGTCTTGCTCAAGGTGTCATTAACAAACTTGAAAATGTTGGATTCATCTGAGCTTACGTACAAAGCTTCCGCATACGACTGTAACCCTAATATCTCTTTGTTTTCCAAAAGTGAAATGAACTCATTATGCCGTCTTTTAAACAACCCTTTATATCCGCCAAAATATAGTTCATTTTTGTGTTTTAAAATGCGCCTTGCATGTACCTTAGGAATTTGGTTTGCAAAGGTATTCTGATATTTTTTATCCTTAAAAAGACCTTTGCTGGTCCCTATCCATAAATTATTTTGCCGATCCTCGAAGAGGGCCGATATATGCGTATAAGAGAGGTCGATATCAAGTTGTATTTTTTTCAATTGGAAAGAGGATGTCTCCAATAAATAGATGCTCTTACGTTCAAATAAATAATAGTTTCCGTTACCCGTTTTGGTTATGCCTGTGAGAGATTCGGGAGCCGTTATTTCTTTTGCTATTTGATTGGCGCGCAAGAGCACTATTTTATGCGGAAATACTACTAGTAGCCCCACCTCTGGTATATACTGGAGTATTCGAATAGTATCCTCAAAACGTTGTAGAAGTTTTAGTTGTTTTGTTTGTAGATCATAAGAGAACAGTTGATTTTTTTTATCGGCCAGCCATAGCTTTTGATCGTTAGATGCCATGGGAGCTCCAAAAGCGCCAATACTCAAATTTAGATAATCGCTGGTTTTTGTATTAAAAATTGAATACCCCTCGTCAGATGCAGTCACGATATGATCTTCGTTAGCCATCATAACATCGGAGACCATTTTTTCTTTATTTTTTTCTGGAACCTCGATTGAATAATTGTAGAACGACATGGTCTTGGCTGAAAACCGACTTACGCCACCGCCTAAAGTGGCCAGCCAATAGTCGTTATTGGCGTCGATTGCAATGCCCCCGATCCAATTGGCGGCCATAGAGTTCGAGTTTTCCGGGGAATTTCTAAGTACTTCGAATTGGTAGCCATCGTACCGATGAAGCCCATCTTGTGTTCCCACCCAAATAAAGCCATTTTGGTCTTGGGTAATACAGGAAACCCACTCATTCGACAAGCCATCTTTGATTGGTTTGAACGAGATGGTTTTTTGTTGCGTATACCCAAAGAAGGTACTACTTAAAAAACACGCAAACCATATGAGGAACCTCATAATAGAAATTCTTTTTGGGAAATGGTCATTAAAAAAATTGGTGCAGGGGGAACCTCTTGGTAAAACGACGTTCGTCTTACACAAGAACAAGATAATTAGGATTTTGGTAAAAAGGAAACTAATTTTCACGACCGGTACGGCTGATCGTATGGAATGCATTTTAAGAAAACTTTTCAGCAAAAGAGGAATAGGTTACTCTAAATTCCATTTTTTGACCGATATTCATACTATCTTTTTAATACTAACCAATTTTTAAGATGGATATCGGGCTACTTTCGGTAAGCATGAATGTGTATTCTACCAAACGAATCGCTGAAGAGGCCGAAAAATTGGGGCATTACATCGAACAGATCGACCACACCAAATGTTCGGTTAAATTAGGTCCGGGCAAACCGCAAATTTATTTTGGGGAAGAGGATATTACGAATGAATTTGATGCTATCATTCCGAGAATAGGAGCCAAAGTTTCAAGGCACGGTGCCGCTATTGTAAAACAGTTCGAAATGAACGGAATTTTCAGTACGGCGCGATCTCTTAGTATTTTACGAGCTAGAAACAAGGTGCGTACTCTTCAGATAATGGCTCGAAAAGGGATTCCGATTCCTGAGACGCTTTTTTCCATCAACCCTGATAATATTAAGAAACAGATAGAGATTTTAGGAGGCGCTCCAGTAATTATCAAACTTCAGGAAGGCACTCAGGGAATAGGCGTCATTCTTGCAGAAACTAAAAAATCGGCCAAGTCTATCATCGATACTTTTTACAAGATGGATACTAGTATCCTTATTCAAAAGTACATCGAGGAAAGCAATGGGGAAGACATTCGCATCTTTGTGGTTGGCAATAAAATTGTGGCAAGTATGAAGCGAATGAGTGAAGTAGGCGAGTTTCGCTCTAACGTGCATCGTGGAGGGTCTACAGCGGCGGTAAAGCTATCTGCCAAAGAACAATTTATAGCACTTAATGCGACAAAGCATATTGGTTTAGGGGTCGCAGGGGTCGATTTGATCCGTTCTAAGAAAGGGCCGTTGCTTATTGAAGTAAACGCGTCTCCCGGGTTACAGGGTATCGAGGCTGCCACAGGAATCAATGTAGCCCGTGAAATAATTATGTTCGTTGAACGAAACGGAAAACGCAGGCGAAAATAAGATGACGCAAAATAAATCGATCACTATTGGAGGTAAAACCGTTAAACCGGGGGAGAATAAATTGCTAAAAATCAATATCGACCGCCTGCCTACCGGTACTTTAATAGATATTCCGGTATATGTTTTCAACGCAAAAAAACCTGGCCCCACTTTATTGGTACAGGCAGGCTTGCACGGCGATGAAATCAACGGAATTGAAATTGTTCGGCGAATGCTACACGAACAACAATTTGCAGTTGAAATTGGAGCTGTTATTGCGGTACCTATTCTCAATATTTTTGGGTTTATTCACTTTTCAAGAGATGTTCCCGATGGGAAAGACGTAAATCGCAGTTTCCCAGGCACCAAGTCGGGGTCGATGGCAAGTAGAATTGCATATCATTATATTTCTGAGATCATGCATCAGATCGACTATGGCATCGATTTACACACAGGAGGAGGGCAGCGACATAATTTCCCCCAAATCAGGTATACGATCGAAGATGAACAAAGCGTAGCGCTGGCCAAGGTATTCAATGCCCCTTTTTCATTTTCTTCCAAGCTGATCAAAGGATCTTTTCGGAACGCCACTTTCAAAATGGGAAAACCGTCAGTTGTTTTTGAAGCCGGGGAAAGTATGCGATTCGATGATTTCGCTATTTTAGAGGGAATACGGGGAATTTTGAACATCATGAAGCATCTTGGTATGATTCCTGTGATCGACCCTGCCTATTTAAAACATAAGGAGACAATTCATCTCACTGAACGCCGTTGGCTGCGTGCGCCCACCGCGGGGATGTTCATTCCCAAAATTACCAATGGGAGCGAACTCAATAAAGGACAGCTAATGGGGATTATTTCGGATACCTATGCCAAGCATAGCAAGGCGATCAAAGCACCTTTTGACGGGTATGTCTTTTGCATCAACCACCAAGCAGTTGTGAACCAGGGCGAAGCCTTATTTCATGTGGGGAAAATGTAAAAACAACTATTTTAGTTGTTGAGTCTGGTGAATACCATTTTACCAATATGATTCCCATCACAATCGTTGCCCGTGAAATCGATTTCCAAGGTATACGGGTTTTCGGAAGTAATGGTTCCCGTACCACTAAAGTTTCCTGTACAGTCTGTGATGATATCATTGAAACTAAAGGAGGTAATTTGAGTACCATCAAGGGTAAAGACCATAGTACCGTCGTTGTCTCCGCTATTGCAGCAAGATTCAAAGGAACTGGTAGCAAAGAACTCCCCATTTAATCGGGTCTTCTCTTCATTGGCGAAGGTTAAACGGGCCGAAATTGCAAAGTTTGTGTACGTGATATCCATGTCCGTATCAGAATTCCAAGTACCACTATACTCCCCTTCAAGGGTTACTACTTCCTCTGGCTCCTCGGCTGTCGGGGTGTCATCATCGCTGCTACTGCAGGCCGTAAAAAAGATGCTGCTGCTCAAAAATAGGCTATAGATAAATAATTTGTGCCTCATATGTATTGCTTTTTAACATTAAAAGTATTGTTTGTCCTTCATTTAACAGTCGGTACCGGTAACACTGCATACCCCCGAAGTTCCCTCGGCTTTTACCTTTATAAAATACTCCATACAATCATAGTCCTCGGCCGTATTAATATCGTCAGTAGCGATTTTTATTTCAATGGTTTCATTAATACCTACTTCGACGCCTGCTGATACGGTTAGGGTCAAAGCCGCAACCCCGTCCTTCACGTAAATGGCCTCGACCGAAATATCCTCTTTTACAGTTGTAATGCTTTTAATGGTAAAAATGTAATCCCCTAAAAGAGTTCCTTCAACCTGACCATCGGATACGATTTCTAAGACCTTTACCAATTCAACGTTGCAACCGGGAATTGACGTGCTGCCGCCACTGGCTGGTGGAAGTGGCGCCTCGGGTTCAGCGTCATCTGTACCACAGCTTAAAACCATTAGACAGGCAACGAACAAACTTATACATACGTTGTATTTCATAAGTTGAGTATCTTTTGCATTGCTAAAGTTATCTTTTCATTAGCGTGATATTTTTTTTTTGAACGGGACCGCTCTTTTTTTGATGTGAACGGCCCTTTTTTTGAAGTGAATGGCTTTTAAAACGTTTTGAAATGCTAGATATAAAAGAGAGAACCACTTTTTTGTATACATTGTGGTCCTACAGCAATGCCTTTAACAGAAGCTGTTCAAATAACACAATCCATGATTTCTGCCTTAATTATTGATGATGAGCCCTTGGCTAGAAGACGTATCGAGGGTTTACTGCAAAGCGAAGATCGAATACGGGTAAAGGGGATTATCGGGACCGGGGCAGCGGCCATACGGAACATCGATGCCCTGAAACCCGACATGGTTTTTTTAGATATCCAATTAAAGGATATGACCGGCTTTGAAGTTTTAGAGGGTATTACCACCGAACCGCCCTTGATTGTTTTTGTAACTGCCTTTGATTCATTCGCTATCAAGGCTTTTGAGGTTTTTGCCTTTGATTACCTTTTAAAGCCGTATACCGAGGAACGCTTTTATACCTCTGTAGCGAATGTTATTGCAAGTTTTGAAAAGGGGAAGAATGAAACCCTTGAAAAAAAGATGGTTGAATTGTTAGGGTATATAAATGTAAAACCTCAAATAGGCCGAATAAACTACAAAAACCGAATACCCATTCCCGATAAACGAAAAACACTTTTTGTAAGTACCGATGACATCCTGTATATCAAAGCGTCGAATTACTATATCGAAATTTACACCTTGCAATCAAAGCATGTACTTCGAGAGTCCCTATATCATATGTTAGAGGAGTTGAATCCACAGCAATTTGTACGAATTCACAGATCTAGTATTGTAAATCTTGATCATATAGAGGAGCTGCTTAATTCTGACTATGGAGAAATAGACGTGAAAATGCCCGATTCGGAGTTACTAAGGGTAAGCAAAGGGTACCGAAAAGAATTTTTAACAAAAATCGGCCTGAGATCATGAAAAAACTCATTGATAAAAAGTTGTTCGCTATCCTTTTGGGATACATGGGTGCGTATCACGTGGTTTATGTAGCGAAGCGTGTTTTTTTGAAATCGATGCAAGAGGAGGGATACCTTGATCTTAGTTGGTGGGATATTATTTTTGCCCCTATTTTGGGGAATTTTATTGTTGTACCACCGGTTATCTTAGTAATACTGCTCGTGACCAAGCCGATGATAAAAAAGAAAACCAAGTGGGGATATATTTTTGGCCTTCATTTTGTTTTTTACTTGTTTTATGTGGTCTTGATTTGTTTTAACAGTAGCCTTTACGTTCATTTTGTGTATAATGACCCGCTTCATTTGTTTGACTGGGATGGATTGAGATTTTTCTTGTATTCTATGAATCTCAATTTTTTGGGGTATGTAGGTTTTGTTACTATTATTTATACCTATTATTATATTCAACAAATTGCCAAAACCGAAAGGCAGAAAGTACTATTGTCACAGCAACTGCAGACGATGAAGATGGAATTGCTTAAATCGCAACTGAACCCACATTTTTTGTTCAATACGCTGAACGGGATTGCAGCTTTGATAAAAGAAGATGCGGATAAGGCGCAACGTTTGATCGGAAATCTAGGAGACTTGTTGCGAGAAGTACTGTTGTTGAAAGATGAGCATTTGATTCCGCTCGAAAAGGAAATGGTGATTTTGGACAAGTATTTGGAGATTATGCAAACACGTTTTTCAGATCATTTATCTATAGAAATCATTATTGAAGACAGTGTTAGGCATGCGCTGGTGCCCAGTATGCTCGTTCAGCCTATCTTGGAGAATTCTTTTAAGTATGGCTATGGGAGGAATACCACTGATTTAGAGGTGACGCTATCCGCGATTAAAAAAGAAGACAGCTTGTTTCTTACCGTTCGAAACAATGGGATGCCGATCGGTGAGGTGAAGGAGGGCACTGGTTTAAAGAACATTCGCAATCGGCTCGAAACGTTGTACAGAGAAAGTTTTCATTTCGTTTTTGAGAATAACGCAAATGAAAAAGGAGTGGTAACGACTATTGAAATTCCGTTTCAAGTGTTGTAATGAACCTTAGCCAGTACGACCATTAAAGCCCAATTTTCGACTTTTTTTTATATACTGAGTGTTCAATTTTTACGTTCTACCATAAACCAAACCGATTCATATGCGCGATCGCTGGAAGGCTTTGAGTTATGCAACGAGATTCTCTATCATAGCGTGTGTGATTATGTTTGCCCTCGGTTTTTTTGGCATGGGTATTACCGGGGCGCTGTTGTATTTTACAGTGTTTTTCTTGATGGGTTCTTTTGCTCCATTTGATGAATGGCATGGTGATTGGGTATGGCCCGCCATGATATTGGTCAGTTTGTTATTTCCGTTTGGTTTTATTTTCGGAGGCTTGGCCTGGCATTATCTAAAAACCCATATTTCTTCTAAATTAGTACTTCGCTTCCTTTATGTCTTTATTCTGTGGATCTGGACCGCTTTTGCATGGTATGTTACGCTGCAAATAAACATACATAACATGGATTAGGCACTAGAAGCATTGCTACTTATAGACTCCTTGGTCGGGACAAGGTTTTGCGTGTTTTTAAATGTGAGATGAAGAAGGATTTCCCCGAGTTTTTTAGAGCGTTTGTCCAGAAAATTTTACACAAATCAGAACAATGTGTGCCAATTTACCGACTGCTTGGTCGGTTGGTCAATGAAACAGTTGGGATTCTTGCGTTTCTTTTTAAGATACTTTAAGCTTTTTTTGGTCGCAGGAAAGCCCTTCCTCTTTTCTTAAACCATTCAAACTCCATTCGATTGCTTTTTCCAAATCGGTAAACTGGCGAATTGAATTTTTAAACACCATTCTTTCCAATACGAGGCTGGCAAAACTACCTTGTGTATTGCCTACAACAGAATAGGAATGCAGTTGGTGCCTATTTTTGTAAAATTTGATCCAGTCCGTTGGGACCACATAGTACGAATTGATCCGATTCGAAATATAGGCGATCGGCTTATCTTTTCCGATGACCTGATGGGCTATCTTAACAGCCTTTTCGGCCATATTCCAATCAAAGACCACTCCTTCATTTATTTCGGATATGACCAGATTGTTGAAATAATAAAACGTCCCGAATTCAAATTCCCATACTTCGCGTATGTTTTTAAAAAAATCAATTTTTCTAACATGTTTCATAGCAAAAAACAGTTGGTTGGTGTATGTCGGGAATATACTAACTATTGTTGAATTTTACTGTAAGTAAATGAGTACCAGTAGCTGTATGATTTCCTGTAAGCTTTAACAAGGCCGTTGGGGTGTTAAACAATGGTAAAACGAACTATTGTTCAAGGATTTAACCGTTCAATATTTTTGTTTTTTCCGAATCGAATTCTTCCTGTGTTAGAATACCGGCATCTAGCAATTCTTTTAGATCCATAAGCGCTTGTTTCTTTTCAACCACGGGGGTGTCGTCAACATTTGTAGTAAGGGGTGTTTTGGTAGGAATGGCGGCAGGTGGTTGTGCCCCTTTAGCGGTCAATATCAGCTCGGTAATCTCATTAAACCCTTTAATATTGGAATAATCGATGGCCAATTGTTCTTTTGAATTGACGATTGACACATCTGCCTCTCGGTCGAGTAAATATTTTACAACGTCTTTCTTACCATTGGCGGCAGCATAGTGTAAGGGAGTGTTTCCACTCTCATCTTGTACATTTATTTCTGCCCCTTCGTTCAACAACAGGGTAACCATGCTTAAGTGACCACTTTTGGTCGCTACATGCAGAAGACTTTCACCACCAAGGTTGTTAGAGACATTTAAAGTGTACCCGGCGGTCACCGAAATATCGTTGGCGGTTTCTACCCAATCTAGATATGAACTCATACTGCCTTCATTACCTGCAACCGGTTTGCCATAATTCACGTCTACCCCATGCTCTAAAAACAGTTTCACGATTTCCTTTTGGTTGGCTGAACAAGCGTACCAAATTGGTGAAAGACCATTTTTACTGGAGACCAGCATATCGGCTCCTTTTTCCGCCAATAGTTTGATCAGCATTCTATTTCCGCTATAACAAGCTATGAGCAAGGCGGTTTCACCCGCATGGTTTACATAGTTTACATCTGAACCCGATTCCAATAACAAGGTTACCACCGGAATGTTTTTAGTTTTCACTGTAATCAATAAAGGGGTGTTCCCCTGTTTGTCGGTGGTGGCAATATCGGCACCATTCTCCAAGAACAGTTGAATGATCGCCTTGTTCCTATGGGCCGCGGCAATTAATAAAGGTGTTTGCGCCTCGTTGTTTTCACTATCGACCTCCATGCCCTGTTCCAAGAGTTTTTCTGCGACCTCTGTTTGCCCGTTTACGGCACATAAATGCAATAAACTATTTCCTTTGTAATCCTTTATATCGGTCTTTGCGCCTTGCTCTAGAAGGTACAAGGCCGTTTGTTTTTGTTTTTGAAGGCATGCGAAATAGAAAGGGGTTTCCCCGGCGTGATCCTCGTAGTCGAGTTCCGCTCCTTCCGATATTAATATTTTACAAATATCTAGGTACCCTCTATGCGATGCATAATGAAGGGCAGTACGCCCTTTTTCATCCGTATAGGTTACTTCGACTTCCTTATTTTTTAAAAGTATTTCAGCTATTTTTCGCTTTCCACCTTCGCAAGCGGTGATAAATGACATCGACATAGGCTCGTATTTTTTATATTACTCGATAATCGGGATTAAAAATGCTCAGAGGCAATTTACTTTTTGGCCAGTAAAAATGCGACCGTTTTGGCTTTTAAATCATCTTTTGAGGCGACCATCATAGGTGTTTCGTCCTTATCATTGGAAGCACTGGGGTCGGCGCCGGCCGAAACCAATGCTTTGACCATTCGATATACTTCTTTTGCCCGTTTTTCTTCGT
>CALLVX010000193.1 GCA_938010765.1 uncultured Flavobacteriaceae bacterium
TAGATATAAAGGGAGAATCAATGCGGAAAAAACTAAAAAATAAACAGTAATTTTAAACACAATAGAATCGACTTTGAACACTTAGTTTACTATGCTCACTTTCACCCGGCGAAGGTGGTTCACTTTGACCGGCTCATCCAGAATTACGCGATTTCGACTTGGTAATTAAAACACTCAACATCAATATGTCCGGAGCAAGCGACGCTTATCTTTCTATTGCCGAAACTATTGACGTAGTTGCATCTGGTGCAAGCAGTTTAACTTATAAGGGAGAAGCCACCATTGGCACCAAACGATTGAGCGGTTCTTCTCAACTCATTAAAAAAGTGTAGTTACCTTGCTCGATAATTGAGATTTAAAATGCTCCTACGAGTGTGCAGACGGGCCTGTGTCGAAATCAATGTTGAATTTCCTTTTGATGCCACGCGGGTTTGCCCCGAGGTAATTCACCAAATATAAAATAGAAAGCCCTGACTTTAAACTGTAAGGGTTTTATTTTGTAGTATTTTAAGCAAAGTCTTAATGCCTACTTTTTAATACCTCTTCAATGTCTTTCAATCGAAAACCTTTTGCTTGTAACAATATAAGATAGTGAAAAAGCAGGTCGGCACTTTCGTCCAAAAATAAGTGATTGTTCGAATCCTTGGCCTCTATAACCACTTCAACCGCTTCCTCCCCTACTTTCTGGGCAATTTTGTTGATTCCTTTTTCAAAAAGGGACGCTACATACGAGGTACTACCGTCTGCGGCGTTGCGACGTTGGGAAATTGTATTTTCCAATTTAGAAAGGAACCCAAAAGAGGCGGTATTGACTTCGCCCCAGCAAGTATCGGTACCTTTATGGCAGGTTGGACCTTCGGGGCGCACCATGGCTAGTAAGGTATCTTGATCACAATCATTATGAATCGATTCTAAATGAAGGAAATTACCACTCGCCTCCCCTTTGGTCCATAGCCGTTGTTTACTACGACTATAAAAGGTAACCTTTTTGGTTTTTTGGGTTTTTGTAAATGCCTCCTTGTTCATATACCCGAGCATGAGCACATTTTTAGTGGTTGCATCTTGTACGATCACTGGTACTAATCCGTCTTCGTTTTTTGTAAAATCTATCTCCATTATACTACTCGTTCTTAGTGCTACTCAATTTTTAATTCAATCGTAAAAAATACATCGGAAATCCCAATGATTCTTCCTTTTCATAAACTCGGAATCCAAATTTTTGATACAACTTTAAATTATAGTCCGATACTGTATCAATAATCACCGGCAGCTCGTTATCCGAAAAATCATCAAACACCTGCATAATCAGCCGAGGGGCCGTTACACCACCTTTGAATTCACTCTTAACGCCAAAAATTAATGGGCGAATGTGATTTTCGGTCGGGTGGTTGCCTTTTACCAATTTTTGTCGTCCCAACACTTTGAAAACCCGTTCAACACCAATACATTTAAAGGCCAATTGCAAAGTAGCTTTCAACATACGTGCGGTGATTCGCTCTTTATGCGGATAGTTGATCAACAAACAACAAGCACGATTGTCAGATAGGAATACTTCACCCGAGTTCATCGCTTTCTCAAACAAATAGCTCATTAATACCTGCATACGGGCCAAGCGTTTTTCGTCTTGCTTCACCACGAAGTTTATCGAATTATCCTCATTATTGGGAGCAAAAGCGGTTACCAATATGTTTACCACCAGCGCTTTGTCATCACGAACTGCCCTTATCAATTTCTTCTGTATTAAATTCGAACGGCTATACCGTTTTTTTTCAAATCTTGTTTTAAATCTCCTATAGTGATTTCTTTAAAATGAAAAACACTGGCCGCCAAAGCTGCATCTGCTTTTCCGTGCGTAAAGGTATCGGAAAAATGTTGCATATTCCCAGCGCCGCCCGAGGCGATGATCGGGATGTTTAATTCGGTAGAGAGTCTCGCCAATGCTTCGTTCGCAAAACCATCTTTAGTCCCGTCATTATCCATTGAGGTAAATAGTATTTCCCCCGCACCGCGATCGGCTACTTGCTTGGCCCATTCGAATAAATCCAATTCAGTGGGGACTTTTCCGCCCACCAAATGAACCAGCCATTTACCTGCTACTTGTTTCGCGTCAATTGCAACCACAATGCATTGAGAACCAAATTTGGCCACCAAGTCATTGATCAATTGCGGGTTTTTTACGGCCGAAGAATTAATAGAAACCTTGTCGGCCCCGTTTTGTAATAGGATATCTACATCCTCTACAGAGGAGATTCCTCCGCCGACCGTAAAGGGTATGTTCACTTTTTCGGCAACGCGATACACCAAATCTGCCAAAGTTTTACGTTTTTGTTCTGTGGCCGAAATGTCTAGAAATACCAGCTCGTCAGCCCCTTCTCTACTATAAATTTCTGCAAGCTCTACCGGGTCACCCGCATCTCTTAAATCAACAAAATTAATCCCTTTAACGGTGCGGCCATCTTTAATATCCAAACAGGGAATGATTCTTTTTGCTAACATTACTTTTAAATTAAAGGTTTGTTGTACAAAGTACAAAGTTGAAAAATACTCATCATTTTTAGGTTAAAAAAACGATCTCAAATAGTCCCATATGTATAATCCATTTAGATATTTACTACCCTTACTAACATTTGGCAACTCTGACTTTGATCCTTATACCTCTCATTCGTTTTTATTTTTAACCCCAAGGTCTACCCCTTCATAAAATCCCAGGTCTTTATTTTTAAGCTGCTTTACCCAAAAGGCGATTTGCCCTGTATGATAGGAATAATGCTCTACCACATGCATGATGATACCAATGCCCGAAAACCGATAACCTTGCACTTCTCGTTTTTTCAACAATTGAGCAGTACTTGCCAGCTTCATACATTGTTTTGCCGCTTCCACTGTTTCCGACAGTTTGTTAAGTAGTGTAGCCTTGTCATAACCCGATTTCAGCGAAAATTCGACTTCCCTCTCCCGAATATCATCAGTTTCTCCTAAAGAAGAAACAGCGTATTGGGTAATATTTCCACATAAATGCAACATCAAATTGGCAACACTGTTCAGAGAATCATTTGGGCGTTGCCAAAGTTCTTCCTCTGTAACATCTATCAAACTCTTATGGATCATGCGTGTGCTCTCATCCATTCGGTAGCACGTGTTTTCTACAAATTCCGAAATCAGTTTTTCTTCTGTATTCATTTTCCAAGAATATAGTGTTCCAATTGTTTTAGATTAATACGATTCTCATAAATTGCCTTTCCTATAATCGTCCCCTCGCAACCCATCGCCGCCAAGCGCGGAAGTTCGTCAAATTCAGAAATTCCTCCACTGGCAATTAGTTTCACACCTGGTACCAAGGTATCTACTACACCACTTGGGCCACCAGTTGTCTTGTTCACAGCCGTTTCTTTGAGTATTTTCTTATACAATTCAAAAGAGGGGCCTTGCAACATGCCATCCTTGCTTATATCGGTACAGATGATGTACTTGATTCCTTTTTTTTGGTATTTTTGAATAAAGGGCACCAAGGCTTCGGTAGATTCTTCTTGCCAACCGGAAACTGCAATTTTTTCATCGAGTGCATCGGCTCCCAGAATTATCTTATCAGCCCCATACTTCTGGATCCACGAAGTGAAAGTTGCCTTGTCCTTTACAGCAATGCTCCCTCCTGTTATTTGGTTCGCACCACTTTCAAAAGCAATACGCAGGTCTTCGTTGGTCTTTAAGCCTCCTCCAAAATCAATCTTCAAACTGGTCCGTAAAGCAATTTGCTCTAACACTCGATGGTTTACAATATGCTTCGATTTTGCGCCATCTAAATCTACTAAATGAAGGTGTTGAATACCATGGGCCTCAAACTCTTTGGCTACTTCCAACGGATGCTCGTTATAAATCTTTTTGGTATCATAGTCGCCTTTTGAAAGGCGAACACATTTACCATCTATGATATCTATTGCAGGTATTATTCTCATTTTAATTTTTATAGTAAGGTTACTCGATCATTCGCCATCCACAGTTCCGAATCCCCAACTTTCTTGAACCCGAATTTTTCATACATACCATGGGCGTCTTTTGTTTTTAAAGAAATCGTTTTTAGGTTCTTGACCACCTCATGATTCATAATATGCGACACTAATTTTTTTCCATATCCTTTTCTTTGATAAGGATCAAAAATAATCACGTCCATTAAATTTCCAAAGACCACCCCATCTGTGACCATGCGTGCAAACCCTATTTGCTTGTTTGAAGTAGTATATAATCCAAAACACAGCGAATTAGCTATGATCGTTTCGACCTGTGCTAGGGTACGTTGGCGTCCCCAATAGGAAATCGTACTTAGGTAATCATGTATTTTTGTAACAGACAACAAGGTTTTATCCGTAGAAATATAGTATTCTTCGTTCATCACATTTCTAAAAAATTAAGTAATATCTTTTCGCCGATCGAACTACTCTTTTCAGGGTGAAATTGCGTACCATAAAAATTATCTTTTCCCAAGGCCGCACTATAAGAAATCCCATATTCAGAAACTGCAATTGTTGCTTCACATAAAGGCGCTAAATAACTATGAACTAGATAGATATATTCATTATTTAAAACCTCCTTAAACAATTCGGTCTTCAGACTGGAAATCTGGTTCCAACCTATCTGGGGTACTTTTAATACGTTCGAAAAACGCACTACAGCGACATCAAAAATACCAAGGCCTTTTGTTGCTCCTTCTTCAGAGAAATTGCACATTAGCTGCATTCCCAAGCAGATTCCCAAAACCGGCTGTTTTAAGGTAGGGATCAATTGATTTAGACCGCTTTCCCTTAATTTTTTCATAGCGCTACTTGCCTCACCCACCCCCGGAAAGATTACCTTATCCGCTTCCCGAATTTCGGAAACATTATCGGTCAAAGTTGCGGTATAACCAAGGCGTTGTATCGCAAACTTAATGCTTTGAATGTTTCCTGCGCCGTAATTTATGATTGCAATATTCATTTTTTAGTATTCAGTAATTAGTAATCAGTGATCAGCAGAAAGGTTTTTGACTTTCATACTTTATACTAAATACTATGTACTAGTTTTTATAACATTCCCTTCGTACTAGGTAGTATCATTTTCGCTACATCGCGCTTTACCGACATTTTAATGGATTTGGCAAAGGCCTTAAAGATTGCCTCTATCTTATGGTGTTCGTTCGTGCCTTCCGCTTTGATATTCAAATTGGCCTTGGCGCCATCGGTAAATGATTTAAAAAAGTGGAAAAACATCTCGGTAGGCATCTCTCCAATTTTTTCCCGATTAAATTCTGCCTCCCAAACCAACCAATTTCGACCTCCAAAATCGATGGCCACTTGTGCAAGGCAGTCATCCATGGGCAAGCAAAATCCGTAACGTTCTATTCCTAATTTGTTTCCCAAGGCTTTATGAAAAGTTTCTCCTAAGGCGATTGCGGTATCTTCAATGGTATGATGCTCATCGACCTCGAGATCGCCATCTACTTTGATTTCCAAATCCATTTGACCATGCCGCGCCAATTGGTCTAACATATGATCAAAAAAGGGCAAACCCGTTTCAATTACGCTTTTACCAGTGCCGTCGAGGTTTAATTTGATCTGAATATCGGTTTCATTCGTCTTACGAGATATTTCCGCGCTGCGGTCTTGCAATTTTAGAAATTCATAGATGGCTTCCCAGTCGTTATCTTCTAACGCTATAACTGGGTCTAAGGCAGTTCGTGCAACTGTAATTTCACCAGTGCCCAAATTCGTGTCATCATTAATAAATATCCCCTTGGCACCGAGGTTTTTTGCCAACTCCATATCGGTCAATCGATCTCCTATAACAAAGGAGTTACCCAAATCATAGGCCTCGGTAAAATATGCAGTAAGGAGTCCGGTTCCTGGCTTTCGAGTATCGGCATTTTCATGCGGAAAGGTCCGATCTAGGAACACCTTGTCGAATACCACACCTTCATTTTCGAAAGACTTGAGAATAAAGTTATGTACCGGCCAAAAGGTATCTTCTGGAAAAACATCGGTTCCCAAACCATCTTGATTCGTAATCATTACCAGTTCATAGTCGAGTTCTTTGGCAATTTTCCCTAAAAACGTAAACGATTTCGGATAAAAAACCATTTTTTCAAAGGCATCGATCTGTTCATCGACCGTCTCTTTGATCAAGGTGCCATCTCTATCGATAAAAAGGACTTTCTTTTTCATTTTCTAGCTTATTATTTTCTTTTGGAAAGCCTGTCTCTTAATTTGCCAGTTTCCCAAGTGTATCGATCAATTTTTTATTTTCAGCTTCGGTTCCGACCGTAAAGCGCAATGTATTTTCGCATAAGGCTTGGTTGGTTCTATTGCGAACGACTACCCCTTTCTCTAAAAGTTGTTGGTATCTATTGTTTGCATCATCCACCTTTACCAATACAAAGTTGGCATTGGACGGATAAATTTTTGCTACAAAAGAGATGTTTTGTAGTGCTTGGATCAGTCGTTTTTTTTCAGATATAATCGTGCTGATTTCATTAGTGACCGCATCGATATTCAATACCCGTTTCATAGCCCGTTGTTGCGTTAGCTCATTTACATTATATGGGGGTTTTATTTTGTTTAAAACCGTAATGATCTCAGAGGAGGCAATACAGATTCCCAAACGAATCCCTGCAAGACCGTATGCCTTTGATAGGGTTTGCGTTACTATTAGATTCGGGTACTCTGAAATTTTGGACGCCCAGCTTTCCCCTGCAGAAAAATCGATGTAAGCCTCGTCAACCACTACCAAGCCTTTAAAACTTCTTAGTAATTCTTGAATGTGTTTTACATTAAAACTATTTCCTGTCGGGTTGTTCGGAGAACAGATAAAGATTATTTTGGTTTGTGCATCTACGCGGCTCAGGATTGCAGTTACGTTAGGTTCAAAGCCATCTGTCAACAACACTTCCCTATTCTCAATTGCATTTACCCCTGAAAGTACCTTGTACATCCCGTAGGTAGGCGGCAAGGTGATTACATTATCTTTTTGTGGTTCGCAGAAGGCCCTGAACAACAAATCCAATACTTCATCGCTGCCATTTCCTAATAACATGTTACCGACCTGAACTTCTTTTCTTTCAGCTAAAACCACCTTAAGGTTACGTTGCTGAGGATCGGGGTAGCGATTCACCCCATTTTCAAAAGGGTTCTCGTTGGCATCTAAAAATACCATCTCGGAACCATCAGATACGTATTCGTCTCGCGCCGAAGAATATGGGCGAAGGCCTTTTACATTTTCCCTGATTAAATTTTCCAAATTAAAGCTCATACTATCTTTCTTAGATACTTTCAAACTGCCCTCAAAAACTCCTTATTTCTCTTTTAAACTTTTTAAACGCAAACTCACTGCATTCTTATGCGCTTGCAAGCCTTCTGCTTCTGCCATTACCTCTATTTCTTTTCCAATGGTTTGGATACCTTCCTTTGAAATTTTTTGAAACGTCATGCTTTTCATAAAGCTATCTAGGTTAACACCACTATATTGTTTTGCGTATCCGTTCGTAGGCAAGGTATGATTGGTACCCGAAGCATAATCCCCGGCGCTTTCAGGAGTATAGTTACCAATAAAAACAGAACCTGCATTTACAATGTTCGAGATAAAAAACGCCTCGTTTTCTACACATATAATATAATGTTCTGGGGCATATTCGTTAATTAGGTCGACGGCAGTGGTCTCATCCTCCACATAAATCAACTTGCTATTATCAATTGCTTGCTGGGCAATTTCCTTACGAGGTAATACGGTAAGCTGGGTAGTTACTTCTGCTTCCACAGCTTTTATCATTTCTTTGGAAGTAGACACTAAAAGTACTTGACTATCGACCCCGTGTTCTGCTTGGCTCAGCAAATCGGATGCGACGAAGGCGGCGTTTGCAGAATCATCGGCAACTACCAACAATTCGCTTGGCCCAGCCGGCATATCGATGGCAACTCCATGCTTGGTCGCCAATTGCTTTGCTACCGTCACATATTGATTCCCCGGACCGAAAATCTTATATACCTTCGGGATACTCTCCGTTCCGAATGTCATGCCAGCTATTGCTTGAATGCCTCCTGCCTTAATTATTTTGGTAAGCCCGCATAGATCTGCAGTGTACAAAATTGCCGGATGAATTGTGCCGTCGACAGCGGGTGGGGAACATAGTACAATTTCTTTGCTGCCTGCAATAACGGCAGGTACCGCCAACATCAAAATGGTAGAAAATAATGGGGCTGTACCTCCTGGAATATAAAGCCCTATTTTTTGAATTGGCCTCTTCTCTTGCCAACAAAGTACGCCATTGGCCGTCGTCACCGCTACCTTAGGGGTTATTTGTGCTTCGTGGAACGTGGTAATATTTTGCTTGGCCAATGCTATCGCATTTTTAAGCTCATCGGAAATCAGTGTTTTTGCTGTTTCGATTTCTTCCTTTGTGACTACCAGGGTTTCTAAAGAAACCCTATCGAACTTTTCAGTATACTTTTTCAATACCGAATCCCCACCAGTTCTCACCTCCCGAAAAATTATATCTACGGTGTCCTCTATATCAGAAACGGTTTGGGTAGGACGCTTTAAAAGCATATCCCACGTATTCCTAAGAGGGTTGTTTATCTTATTCATGATTATAGTTCTTTCTGATAGTGGTAAGCAACCTTTTTATACCCTTGCTGCTCCCAAAAACGCTGACCTGCTTCATTCTTTACATAACAATTCAACTCGGAGGCGACACAGCCTATTGATTTTCCGTAATCGAAAATCCAATTCATTAACATTTTTCCGATTCCTTTTCCTTGACATTCAGGCAATAAGTATACATTATCAGGTTCTAAGTGCTTCCCAACATAATATTTGGTCAATATCCACAATCCGGAAATCCCGATAAGTCGCTCTCGATCAAAAACACCAACACAATGATAATTATTCAGCATCATATCTTGTAGGCGCTCCCTAAGAACCGTTTCCTGAATCTTGGGGTTTAAAGCCTGGAGCAAGGGGATAATTATCTCCATATTTTCTTTTTCAATAAAGCGAATACTTGGTTGCATTTATCTATGGGTTCTAACTTTGCTATAGGAATTAAAGTACCATTTTTTCAATAGGGCATACTAGAATCCCTTCGGCACCTGCTTGTTTCAATTCATCGATTACTTCCCAAAAAGTATCTTTGTTAATGACAGTATGTACCGAGCTCCACCCATCTTCGGCAAGCGGTAAAACTGTAGGGCTTCGCATGCCCGGTAACAATTTTAAAATACTATCTAGTTTTTCATTCGGGGCGTTCAACAATACATACTTTGATTGCCTCGCCTTTAATACCGATTGTATTCGAAACTGTAATTTTTGAAGTATTTCTTTTCGTTCTTCAGATATTTTTGGTGACACGGCCAATACCGCCTCGCTTCGCAACATTACCTCGACTTCTTTTAGGTTGTTCTTGAATAGCGTACTACCGCTCGAAACAATATCACATATGGCATCAGCTAAGCCAATATTAGGTGCAATTTCAACCGATCCGTTAATAATATGTAAATCAGCAGTTACTCCTTTTTTCTTCAGATACTGACGCACTGTATTAGGATAGGAAGTCGCGATTCGTTTTCCTGCAAAGTCTTCGATTGATCGGTATGTTACCCCTTTCGGAATCGCCAAGGATACCTTGCATTTCGAAAATCCCAATTTGGTGGCGATACTAATATCCTCTCCTTTTTCTATTAGCACGTTTTCTCCAATAATTGCGATATCGACTACCCCATCTTTCAGGTATTGGGGAATGTCACCGTTTCTAAGGTAAAACACCTCTAAAGGGAAATTTCGGGAAGCCGCTTTTAACTGATCTTTTCCGTTATCTATCGAAATACCACAATTCTTAAGAATGAACAAAGACTCTTCATTAAGTCTTCCTGATTTCTGTATGGCTATTCTAATTTTTGTCATCTTATTTCTTCTAATTCATTCTCATTGTTATGGAATGTCATTTTTATTAAACACAAAACCCGTTTGATTTCTCAAACGGGTCGTAAATTATGTTGTAGTACTACAATACACTTTTACCTCGCTTGAGCGCAGTGGTAAAAATGATGATGTACATTGTTATTTGTCATATTGATGCAAAAGTAAAACGTATTCTTGATTTATCAAAAGAATAGTTTCAAATTAAACAAAACTATTAAAGTTGGTTAGGTTACGTATTAGTTGTTTCCTAGTATTAACGGGAGGCCTGAATCACCGCTACCTACGATCACTACTTTAGAATTTGGCGATTTTGACAACTCTAAAGTGGCATCGATTCCTTTGTCTTGTAAAATTTTATCTGTCAAAGAGGCACTTAAAATTTTATTCGCATCTGCTTTTCCTTGCGCTTCTATGGTTACCTTCTCTGCTTCTTTCTTAGCGGTTACCAATCTAAACTCGTACTCCAATGACTCTTGTTCTTGCTTTAATTTACGTTCAATAGCTTCCTTGATGGTAGCCGGCAAGGTCACATCACGAACCAACACCTCATTCAATTGAATGTATTGTCCATCTACAATTTTTTTGGTTTCTTCATAGATTTCTTTCTGGATGGCATCTCGCTTGCTTGAGTACAATTGCTCTGGTGTGTAGCGACCAACAACACTTCTTGCGGCAGAACGAATTGTGGGCAACAATACCCTTTGAATATATTCGGTACCCTTTTCTTGGTGCAATTTCCCCAAAAACTCACGTTTTGGCTCAAACCAGGCCGAAGCATCCAATTTAATCTCTAAACCATTAGAGGACAACACTTGCATTTTCTCAAAAACTTCTTGTTGTCGTACTTCATAAACGAAGACCTTGTTCCAGGGTGCTACTATATGAAAACCTTCACCCATTGGTGGTTGGTCAGTAACTACTCCGCCTCCAAAAGTCTTATAAAGTACTCCTGCCTCTCCGGAGCCTATCGTTATTGCCGATTTTGAAATTAATATCACTGCGGCAATCAAAATAAAGATGGCTGGAAGTGCAATTTTTGGTAATTTATCCATAGGTGTTCTGTTTTAAGTTAGTCCGTTATATTTTCGAAGCAACCACTCAAGTGCGAGGGCGGCAACTATGATTCCCAAAAGGAATTTAAAATCTATCAAAGATACGATATTTTGTTCGCTTTTCTGGGTAGGGACAAAGCGTTCCGCTCCAAGCAGATCTTGTATCAGGTCATCGGTTTGAGTAGAAAAATAGGAACCGGCATCGGTATTGTCAGCCAATCTACCCAACTTTTTGTAGTCGGTCGATAAGAACTGTTGTTCCACATCAAAATCGAGTACTGCGAAACTACCCGACTTGAATAAGCCCTCATTAACTACCTTAGCGGTAAAGTCATACTGTCCTGCGGGAATATCGGAGAAATCAGCCTCATAATACCCTCCTTTCAACAACATGGGAATTTCTCTTTCTTTTCCCGTGTCTTTGTTTCGAAGTTGCAGGTTAATGGTTGCATTCCCATCAAAAATAAAAGCCTCGTCGAAATAGGTTGCCGTTAATTTAGCTTCGCTGTTCCCTTCATAAACAGATTCATAATCTACCGTAAATCGGGCTTTAGGTTTATTTGTTGAAAGATAGCGTATCAACTTCCCCATTAGGGCATCAAAATTCGTGAAATCTTGTTGATTACGGTAGCTCTGCATGCGCCATTTCCAAACGTTCTCACCAAACAAAATAGCTTCTCGTTCCAAATCATCTCCCAACACGGCCCATAACGGTTGATTCAATTCAACCCCTTTGATTCGCTGCCCTAATAGTACTTCATGGGATTTATTGATGATAATATCTCCTAAATTGGAGGAAAGTGGCGGAAAGTCTGTACTATCAAAATCTTCCGTATTAAAAATTGAAAAGCCGGCATTTTGAACGGGGCCGGTTTCTTCGGCTTGCTCATAACTGTTCTTTGTAAAGCTGTTTTGAGCACGATTTAGGAAACTCCAATCTGTTTTTGGTCCCGTTATCGTAAAGGTATTAGCCTTTTTTTGTTTTATGTAACGGTACAAACTTGAAAAGCGCGCTGTTGGTTGATATAGAATAAAAAGATCTATCGATTCTAAATCAGTTGTTGTATTTGTTGGCTTTCGAATAACGACTGCACGTTGTTCGTTCCTTTCTATACTCTTCTTTAGAGCTCCAATATCTGGGTGCATTACTTCTGAAACAATGGCAATATTGGTTTTTTCATCTATTACTTCAACGGCCGCGGTTCGTTGATTGTTTGCTACATTTCGTTCATTGTTTAACTTTTCAACTGAGACCGATATGTTTTTTAACCCTACAGCACTAGCATCTAAAAGCGTATTAATAACTTTTGAGTTTCGGGTTTTGGACAAACCAACGTCTTCTCGATATACGACCTTGCCATTCTCCGTGATGGTCACATTCGCGGTAACGGTACCTTCGCCCTCGTAATTCACATACACTTCGAGCGGGAATTTGTTTTTTAAAAACGCGTACTTATTCACATTTAGCTGACCAACCCTTACATCTTCATACCTAGTAGTATCGCCTACTGCCACCGAATAAATGGGTGTATCGCCCGATTTAGTATAGAATTCGTAATCCTCTCCTACCGTCTGATTGCCATCGGTAATCAATACCAAGGCCCTATTCGAATTGCCATAGATGGTTTCGAGTGTATTCAATGCTTTGGAAATATTCGTGTTTTTCTCATGAAAACTTAAACTATCACTTGCATTCAATTTATCACCGAAACTATGGTATTGAATATCGAACTTATCGGATAAAGTCGTTGACTCTTTCATTTTTTGTAAGCTCTCTTGTATTTTGGAACCTTTTACCGAGGTAGAGTTATCGACCAATACCAAAAGTGTAGCCTTTTCCAGTGTATAGGAGTTCTTTGAGAATTTAGGGTTGATTACCAACAGGAACGCTCCAAACCAGGCTATAAAACGCAAAAAAGAGAGCCAAAGTCCAAGCTTTCCCCTTTTTTTTGATTTGTAATAATATTGGAACAGTACCAGCCCCAAAGCAACGATTGCCGCTAGGATGATCAAAAGTACTGTTTTAGTATCCATAAAATAGTTGTTTGTAGTTTTTGGTGTTCTTTTAGGTACAATTGGGCAGTTTGTAAAAGACGCTTACTTCCTTTGACTTTTTCTAATAATACCCTTACCAACCAACTACGTCAACATACCGCCATCTACGTTCAATACCTGCCCTGTAATATAGCCAGAAAGATCCGATGCCAGAAACAAACATGCATTCGCTACATCTTCAGGCTTCCCACCGCGTTTAAGAGGAATACCATCGCGCCAACCCTGCACTACTTTCTCATCGAGTTTGTCGGTCATTTCCGTTTCTATAAAACCGGGGGCTATTGCATTGCAACGAATGTTACGCGAACCCAATTCCAAAGCGACCGATTTTGTAAAACCGATCATTCCTGCTTTGGAAGCGGCATAATTGGCCTGCCCGGCATTTCCTTTAACCCCGACAACACTACTCATGTTTATAATAGAACCTTTTCTTTGTTTTAACATGGTTCGTTGTACCGCCTTTGTCATATTGAAAACCGATTTCAAATTAATTTCAATGACCGTATCAAAATCTGCTTCTCCCATACGCATGAGTAAATTGTCTTTGGTAATTCCTGCATTGTTGATCAATACATCGATGCCGCCAAAATCTTTCAAGACCTTTGTGATCAATTCCTCTGATTGCTCAAAACTAGCCGCATTGCTTTTATAGGCTTTTGCCTTTACCCCTATCGCACTCAATTCACGCTCGAGCTGCAAGGCCGGAGCCTCGCTAGAACTGTATGTAAATGCAACATTGGCACCATGCTCGGCAAATGCTTGGGCAATACCCATTCCTATACCTCTGCTAGCTCCGGTAATAATGACATTTTTTCCTTCCAATAACTTCATGCTATACTTCTTTGGTTGGTAATTTATTGACTATGATTTAATTGGTGCTGATTTCTCATAGTTGAAAAGGTCGTCGATATCCATCTCTTGAATATCTCCAAGTTTTTTCAAGGCTTCAAAATCCATATCCTTTTTGTTTCCGATCACTACTACGTTGTAGTTTTCTCCTTTGATATTTTCATCAAAAAAAGTTTTAAGATCCGCTAACGTCATACTCTTAATAGCGTTGTAAAGTGCTTCTCTATTATCATTATCAAATCCCTTTTTCTTTAAGCCTTCATAGCTCCAAAATATATTTGACTTGGTAATGCGCTGGGCAGCAATTTTCTTCAAGGTAGCCTCCTTTGCCTGATTAAACTGTTCTTCGGCTTCCGGCATATTGGTCATCAAATCCATCATTGCATCTACCGCTTCGGGGAGCTTATTTGCCTGGGTACCAACATAGGCCATAACGTAGTCAGATTTACCTATTTCACTTCCTGTATCATAACTAGAAAAGGCCGAATACGCCAAGGATTTAGATTCTCTAATTTCTTGAAAAACAATAGATGACAAACCACTACCGAAATAGGTGTTGAACAATCGTGAAACGGCCATCTTTTCGGCATCGAACTCGGCACCTTTGGCCAATAACAGTATTTCACTTTGCACCATATCGTAATCAACATAATACACATTTCCACCGGTCTCTTTTTCTAAATAAACTTTTTTATCAGGATAGTCCTTCAGTTCATTTACGTTTACCTTGTGATGTTCATCTAAAGAAGCCATTGCATTGTCAACATCTTTTCCGTAATAAAATATGCGTTGCTTAAAGCTTTTTAGGTCTTTCACAATGTCAACCAGTTCCTGCGGTGTAATTGCTCGTAGTTCTGACATAGAATAGATGTCTCGTAGACGCGAATCTTCACCGTATTTGCTATAGCTCATTAGGCCGTTCCAAAAGATATTGCCTTTCTGTGTCTTAGCATCCTGGCGCCCTTTTAAAATCTTGGATACATACTTATCATAAGACTCTTGGTCTGGAACTGCAGACCCCCAAAGATGTTCCAACAAGGCCAGCCCTTCATTTAGATTTTCCTTTAATCCCGATATGCCAACATAAGTCTTGTCATTCGCGGTATTTACATAATAGTTGACACCAAGTTTATAGAACTCCTGTTTCAATTCTTCTGGAGAATATTTATCGGTTCCTAAATAGTCTAAATAACCCGCAGCAAGTGAGACTTTACGGTCGTGGTCTTGCCCCATATCAAAAATGATGTTTAAATTGAAGATATCATTGTTCGGGTTTTCGATATGCGAAAGGGTAAGCCCATTTTGGGTTTTTGTCTCTTTGATCGCTGACTTATAGTCTACAAACTGTGGCTTTAAATCAGGGGTTTCCAACTTATTAAAGGTCTTAAGGAAATCAGATTCTTTTCCCCGATTTAGCTCAACGGGTGTAATACCCGGGTTTTCAACCTTAACAATATTTGAATCTTCCCCTTTAATTTTATGCACTTCAACGTAATTGTCGCCGTAGATGGCATTAGCATAGTCTATGACTTCTTGCTTAGTGATTTTGTTCATTTCGTCTAACATCACCAACCGATTGCTCCAATCTTGAAAACCGATAAAGGCATCTAAATAGGCATAGGCGGTAGAGGATGCATTCTCATATTCCCTTATTTTCGAGAGTCGTAAGTCTTTTACCACTGCAGCTAATAGCCAATCATCAAATTCTCCTTTCTTTATTTTTTCTACTTGGGAAAGTAACAAATCGCGCACGTCATCTAAAGACTGCCCTTGTTTCGGAGAACCGTATAATAAATGAAAACCATAGTCATTATCAAAATTTGTAAATGATGAAGCATTTTGAACGAGCTGTTTTTGATTGAGATTTAAGTCGATCAATCCGGCATTGGAGTTGGCCAACATATAATCTATCAAGGTAACTACGACCTCGTCCTTGTCTCCTTTGCCCTTTGTTCTAAAAGCAACATATATCGACTCGGCAGTAGGACCATAAACCTCTTTCTTAACCGGTACGGTGATCGCGGCTTCTTCCGGGAAGGTAGGATGGGTTACTTCTCCTTTCTCATAGTCGCCAAAGGCATCGTTGACTTTTTTGATGGTCTCCTCAAAATCGATATCGCCTACCAAAATGACCGCCATATTATTCGGCACATAATAGGTGTCGAAATAGTTGTGAATGGCCTCCATTGAAGGGTTTTTCAGGTGTTCCGACTTTCCAATGGTACTCTGTGTTCCATACGGGTGGTTTGGATACAAGCTTTCTAAGGTGGCAAAATATTGTTTCCTCCCGTCACTATCCTGTCCTCTATTAAATTCTTCATACACGGCTTCAAGTTCTGTATGAAAAAGTCGTAATACCAATTGGCTAAAACGTTCGCTTTCTAACTTCAGCCATTTATCTAATTCATTGGCGGGTATCTTGTTTACATATACAGTTTGCTCGTTCGAAGTAAAAGCATTGGTACCTTCTGCTCCCAGTGAACTTACCATTTTATCATATTCGTTGGCAATGCTGATTTTTGATGCTTCTAATGATACCGAATCAATTTTTTTATAAATCGCTTTCTTCTTCAACGTATCCTGCTCGGCCTTGTGCGCTTCATACAAATCTGAAATCTGCTTTAAGAACACCTTTTCTTGTTCAAAATCTTGGGTTCCGATCTCATCTGTACCTTTGAAAACCATATGTTCCAGGTAGTGCGCCAATCCGGTATTGTCTGCTGGATCATACTTAGAACCTGCCCTAACGGCAATCAGCGTTTGAATTTTAGGCTCTTCTTCATTTTTCCCCAAGTATACTTTGAGTCCGTTTTCCAAGGTATACAAGCGCAAACCGGTAGGGTCATTGCTTACGGATTCATAGGTAAACCCATTACTATCCGTTTCGGTGTTGACCGCTAATTCTTTGGTGTCTTGACTATTTTTGCAAGCCCCTAATACTACGGCAATCGCCAAAATGGCATATCCAAACTTTTTCATAGCGATCATTTATTCGTTTTGTACTAATTAATCATTTATATAAACAGGTCTTTAACAAGAAAATCCACCGGACTAAAAGTAAGGCCGATGGATTAAATTTTAAGACTTATTTGATCAACTTTAACACTGGGTATATATTATCCCATTACTTCTTTCACTTTCTTCCCGATTTCTGCCGGAGAATCTACTACGTGAATACCGTGCTCTTTCATGATTTTCTTTTTTGCTTGTGCCGTATCGTCGCTACCTCCTACAATTGCCCCTGCATGCCCCATAGTTCTTCCTGCAGGTGCCGTTTCTCCGGCGATAAACCCTACTACGGGTTTTGTACTACCGCTTTCCTTATACCATTTGGCCGCATCGGCTTCCAACTGTCCGCCAATTTCACCTATCATTACTACACATTCGGTTTCAGGGTCATTGATCAATAGTTCTACTGCCTCTTTGGTGGTGGTTCCAATAATAGGATCCCCACCAATACCGATTGCGGTTGTAATCCCCAATCCTTGGCGCACTACCTGATCTGCTGCCTCATAGGTCAACGTACCCGATTTCGAGACAATGCCAACATTTCCTTTTTTGAAAACAAAACCAGGCATGATACCTACTTTCGCTTCTCCAGGTGTAATAACACCCGGACAATTTGGGCCTACCAATCGGCAATCCATATTTTTTATGTAATTCGATGCTTTCACCATATCGGCAACGGGAATGCCTTCTGTAATGGTAATTATAACTTTTATCCCGGCACTAGCCGCTTCCATGATCGCATCTGTAGCAAATGCAGGTGGAACAAAAATAATCGTCGTATCTGCCCCTACTTTTTCAACCGCCTCGGCAACGGTATTATAAACAGGTTTTCCCAAATGCTCTTGTCCACCTTTGCCAGGTGTAACCCCACCAACGATGTTCGTACCGTATTCAATCATTTGACCGGCGTGAAAAGTACCTTCGCTTCCGGTAAAACCTTGCACTATTATTTTGGAGTTTTTATTGACTAGAACGCTCATTTATAAGTAATTCTTTAATTAATTAAATCTTTCTTTGTATTGCACCGCAAAAATATAGGTTTGAAAAGGATTTCTAAAACAATCGCCCTTTATTCTTCCAACCTTTTTAAAATATCGGGTATCTTTTTAACATAGGCCAGTTGTTTTAGCTTTTCGCGCGATTCCTCAATAGGGGTTCCGAAATAGCTTTTACCACCTTCCACCGATTTCGTTACGCCGGTTTGCCCCATTATTACTGCCTTCTTGCCTATGGTGATGCCGCTATTGGTTCCTACTTGCCCCCAGATAGTCACTTCATCCTCTATAATTACACAACCTGCAATGCCCGTCTGGGAAGCAATCAAGCATTTTTTACCTATCACTGTATCGTGCCCTACATGCACCTGATTATCAAGTTTGGTCCCTTCCTTAATGGTCGTATCGCCGGTAACCCCCTTATCGATAGTACAAAGGGCCCCGAGTTCTACATGATCCTCAAGCACTACCCGACCACAAGAAACAAGTTTATCAAAACCCGTTGGGCGGTTCTTATAATAGAACGCATCTGCCCCTAATATTGTTCCAGAATGAATGGTCACATGGTTCCCTAGAACACAATTATCATAAATGGTTACATTGGCATGAATAAGGCAGTCTTCGCCAATGTTTACGTTGTTTCCAATAAATACATTTGGCTGAATAATAGTATTTTGTCCTATTTTAGCTGAAGTAGAAATAGATATATTTGATTTTTCGAAAGGACTAAAATATTGGGATAGCTTGTTGAAATCCCGAAAAGGGTCATCGGATATTAAAAGTGCCTTTCCCTCCGGACAGGCTACCTTTTTATTGATCAATACAACCGTTGCTTTGGAGGCCAACGCCTTGTCATAATATTTCGGATGGTCTACAAAGACAATATCGCCCGCTGCCACCACATGAATTTCGTTCATCCCCAGTACGGGGAAATCATCGGCACCCACAAAATCACATTCGATAATAGAAGCAATTTTACTTAAGTGCTGAGGTGTCTGAAATTTCACGTTGGTTTGCTATTTAAAAAGAATTTTTTGACTTAAAAGAATTTGAGGTCAAGGCCGCTATTCCTTTACCCGCTCCATATAAGAACCACTTGCCGTATCGACCTTGATCTTATCGCCTTCATTAATGAACAAGGGAACATTCACTTCGGCCCCGGTCTCTACTTTCGCTGGCTTGGTTGCATTGGTGGCGGTATTACCCTTTACCCCAGGTTCGGTATAGGCCACTACGAGAACAACACTTGCGGGCATATCTACCGACAAGGGCATGCTATCTTCGGTATTGAATAAAATAGTCACTATTTCGCCTTCTTTTAAAAGACCCGGCGCATCCAAGGCACTTTCTTGGAGTGTAATCTGATTATAGTCATTGGTGTCCATAAAATGATAGGTATCTCCTTCAGCATACAAATACTGATAAGAACGAGTCTCTACCCGTACATCTACAATCTTATGACCTGCCGAAAAGGTATTGTCCAACACCTTGCCATTGGTAACGCTTTTTAGTTTCGTGCGCACAAAAGCAGGACCCTTGCCGGGTTTTACATGTAAAAATTCGATGATTTTGTAGATGTCGTTGTTGTAACGAATACACAACCCTTTTCTAATGTCTGATGTTGATGCCATGGTTTTATTTTTTAATCGCCCAACTAACGCGAGTAAGACAACTTATGTTAGTTTGAGTTTAGCTATTGCTAAAATATCCTTTCATGATGCCCCTTTGCGAGTCTCGAATAAATTGAAGAATCTCGTCCCGTTCGGGAGTCGCCTCCATTTCGGCTTCTATAATTTGAACGGCCTGGGAATTATTGTAGTTCTTTTGGTATAAAATACGGTAGATGTTCTGAACCTCTCTAATTTTCTCCGATACAAAACCACGTCTTCTAAGGCCTACCGAATTAATTCCCACGTACGATAAAGGCTCTCTTGCAGCCTTCACATAGGGTGGTACATCTTTTCGTACCAGGGACCCACCCGTAACAAATGCATGCTGGCCAACTGAGACAAATTGATGCACGGCCACTAGCCCGGCAAGAATTACATTGTCTCCTATAGTTACATGGCCCGCTAAGGTAGAATTGTTGGAAAAGATACAGTTGTCGCCCACCAAACAGTCGTGCGCTATATGACAGTACGCCATAATCAAGCAATTTTTGCCAATGACGGTTTTATTTCTGTCCGAAGTACCCTTGTGAATCGTTGCGCATTCGCGTATAGTAGTACCATTACCGATGGTCACTGTGGTTTCTTCTCCATCGTATTTTAAGTCTTGCGGTGGCGCGGAAATAACGGCACCTGGAAAGATGTTGCAATTTTTTCCGATTCGCGCGCCCTCCATAATCGTGACGTTCGAACCGATCCAAGTACCATCACCGATGGTCACATTATTGTGAATGGTCGTAAAAGGTTCTACAACTACATTTTTGGCAATTTTAGCACCGGGGTGTATGTAGGCAAGGGGTTGATTCATTTTATGTTCTTTTAACGATTTGTGCCATCATTTCTGCTTCTGAGACCAATTTATCATTTGCGTAGGCATAGGCCTGCATATGACATATACCTCTACGAATCGGCGAAATTAAATCGCATTTAAATATAAGTGTATCTCCAGGTAATACCGGGCGCTTGAATTTCACATTGTCTATTTTCATAAACAAGGTCAAATAATTCTCCGGGTCGGGAACCGTACTCAATACCAAGATACCGCCCGTTTGGGCCATCGCCTCTACTTGCAGTACTCCGGGCATTACCGGTGCCCCCGGAAAGTGGCCCACAAAAAAAGGCTCGTTCATCGTAACGTTCTTCATCCCTACCACATGTGATTTCGAAAGCTCCAAAATACGATCGATCAACAAGAATGGCGGTCGATGTGGCAACATGGCCATTATTTGATGAATATCCATCAAAGGTGGCTGGCTCAAATCGAACTTAGGTACGCTATTGCGTTTTTCGACTTTTATTTTTTTTGAGAGTTTCTTGGCAAATTGTGTATTGACAAAATGTCCTGGCTTGTTCGCGATTACCTTACCCCTGATAGGAGTGCCTATCAAGGCTAAATCACCAATAACATCTAATAATTTATGTCGTGCAGCTTCGTTGGGTTGATGCAAGGTAAGGTTATCCAAGATTCCGTTTGGCTTAACGGAAAGCTTATCTTTCCCGAAGGCTTTCAATAGTTTTTTCATGGTACCATCGGAAATGTCCTTATCGACATATACAATGGCGTTATTCAAATCCCCTCCTTTGATGAGTCCGTTTTCTAATAACATTTCAAGTTCATGCAAAAAACTAAACGTACGTGCACTCGAAATCTCCTCTTTAAAGTCGGATAAATGTTCTAGGGTCGCATTTTGGGTGCCCAAAACTTTTGTGCCAAAATCAACCATGGTCGTTACCTGGTACTCATCTGCCGGGATGATGGTGATTTCGCTTCCCGTTTCTTCATCCCTATAAGTAATGACTTCTTGCACCACATACTCATCTCTAAAAACCTGCTGTTCCACTAGGCCAACAATTTCCAAAGCTTCCACAAAGTACTTGGAAGACCCGTCCATTATTGGGGGTTCGGGAGCATCTAGCTCGATCATAACGTTGTCGACTCCCATTCCTACCAAAGCGGCAAGTACATGTTCAGAAGTTTGAATTTTAACGCCGTTTTTTTCGAGATTGGTACCTCGTTGGGTGTTTACCACATAATTGGCATCCGCTTCGATTATTGGTGCCCCTTCTAGATCTACCCTTTTGAATTTATACCCATGGTTCGGTCCCGCGGGCACAAACTTCATGGTCACGTCTTCGCCAGTATGAAGCCCTACTCCTTTTAGAATGACTTCCTTAGCAATGGTACGCTGTTTTATTTTTTCAATACTCACTGTTTCATTTTTTTTTCCAGTTCGTTTATCTTGTTTGTTATTTTCGGGAGGTTTTTAAAATGTACATATGACTTGTTATAGTCGCCATAGTTCAAAGCGGGTGACCCTTGCAATACTTCATCGTCTTTTACGATTCTACCAATTCCCGACTGCGCCTGAATTCGCACGCGATCGCCAATGGTAATATGCCCTACAATGCCTACCTGCCCCCCGATCATACAGTGTTTTCCGATTTTAGTAGATCCCGCAACCCCGGTTTGGGCCGCAATAACCGTATGCTCTCCTATTTCCACATTATGGGCAATCTGTATTTGATTATCGAGCTTTACCCCTTTTCTTAAAATGGTAGATCCTAAGGTGGCCCGATCAATGGTCGTACCTGCGCCTATATCCACATTGTCTTCTAGAATAACATTGCCGGTCTGAGGGATTTTTTTAAACTCGCCCGTCTTACTCGGAGCATACCCAAAGCCATCTGCTCCTACCACGGCACCGCTATGAATAACGCAATTGTTACCAATAACTGTTTCGGAGTAAATCTTTGCTCCGGCAAAAACAATTACGTTGTCCCCGATTTCTACATTGTCGCCAATATAAGCGTTGGGATATATTTTTACATTGTCTCCTAATCGTACGTTACTTCCCAAATAAGAAAATGCACCAAGGTATAGCCCGGAGCCATGGGAAGCCGTCTCTGACATATAAACGGGGTTTTCAATGCCCGTTTTATTATTCTTCACTTGGTTGTAGTACTCCAATAACTTTGAAAACGACTCATAGGCATCTTCTACCTTTATCAAGGCGGTATCCAGATCTTGCTCCGGAACAAAGTCTTTATTGACAATGGTAATCGAGGCCTTGGTCGTGTAAATGTGGGACGTGTATTTCGGATTTGCCAAAAAGGTAAGCGACCCTTGTTCGCCTTCTTCTATCTTAGCTAATTTGTGAACTGCAATGTCTGGGTTTCCTTCCAGTTCACCCTCTAAAATTCCTGCAATTTGGCCAGCCGTAAAAATCATGGTAACAAAAGTAACAAAAATTGTTATAGTCTAGTTCAAACTCCCGCTTTAGGATAACAGATATAGTATTTGGTCACTGTTTTCGAAAGCGCCTTCAAGTTTAAGTGATCCGATGCCTTCACGGCATCGGTTAATTTCCCACCACTCTTCAAAATCATGATCCGTTGTCTGTGAGGGTCATAGGCGGTATTTTCTATCTCGCCCGAAAAAACAAAATAAGCCGCTTCGACATCGCTTAACGAGTGTAGTTCTTTTACTTCTAAAAAGTGTTTCTCAATTTTTTGCTGCTCGATCGGCTTGTTTTTCAACTTAATATGCAACAAATTTCTATTAAGAAGTCGCTTACATAACTCAGAAAGCACAAAATCAGGATGGTGTTGCCACTCTTTTAGCGCAGCCATTACATCTACATCATCCAACATGGAAAAGCGGTCTAAAACAACTTCATCAAAATTGGCTTTTGTTATTTTATTGGTCAAGAAAAACTGTAAGGTATCACTGCATGGTACGGCCACCCCTTTTGCCAACAACTCTTTCGCCCTTCGCAAAGAACGAATCAACAATTGCTCGGCCACCACCCCGGTCTTATGCAGATACGCTTGCCAATACATAAAACGCCTGGCCATTAAAAATTTCTCTACGGAGTAAATTCCCTTTTCCTCTACGACCAACTCTTCATCGACCACATTCAACATTCGAATAAGTCGCTCAGAATTGATATTCCCTTCAGATACCCCGGTATAAAAACTATCGCGCTTTAAATAATCGAGGCGATCCATATCCAATTGGCTCGAAACCAACTGATTTAAAAAGGTTTTGGGATGGGTACCATTGAAAATGGCAATGGCTGTAGTTAAACTTCCGTTAAACTTCACATTCAACGCTTCCATAAAAAGCAAGGAAATATGCTCATGATCTACCTCCTCAACAATGCTGTGCTCCATCGCATGGGAAAAAGGGCCATGCCCAATATCGTGAAGCAAAATCGCTACCAACAAGCCTTCTTCTTCCTCATTTGTTATCACAATCGACTTAGAACGAAGTAGTTGTATCGCATGCTGCATAAGATGCATACTCCCCAACGCATGGTGAAAACGTGTGTGGTGCGCCCCGGGATAGACCAAATAAGACAGCCCCATTTGAGAAATACGCCGCAAGCGCTGAAAATAAGGGTGGCTTACAAGCTCGTAAACGAGCGAATTGGGAATTCCAATAAATCCGTAAATTGGATCATTGAAAATTTCTAGTTTTTTAGATACTGCCAAAATATTGGACCGTTTTTTGAAGTCTCAACAAAGTTAGACAATATTGCAATCATAGCCGTGCCTTCCTTATTTTCAAATAGAAATTAGGAATCAATGAAGTAGTTTCATTGCAATGGCATTTTAAAGCATGGGCATTAGTAAGGAACCATTTTTAGTAGAAGGGTATTATGGGCGCAATCTATTTTAAAAGATCCAACGTAGGTATTTAAGCCTCTTGCATCATCGTGAAAGGGTACTCTTGAACAATAATTTCACATTAGAATTCACTATAGAATGAATAAAATATCGATACTTTGGGCCGATGATGAAATCGACCTTTTAAAGCCCCACATCTTATTTTTAGAGGGAAAGAATTACGAAGTCATACAATGCCGTAGTGGCCAAGAAGCGTTGGAGGCGCTCCTTGAAAGTCGTGTTGACATTGTTTTTTTAGACGAAAACATGCCCGGAATCTCTGGGCTCGAGACCTTAAATGAAATTAAGGTGATGGATGCTTCGCTGCCAGTGGTCATGATTACAAAGAGCGAAGAAGAATTTATAATGGAAGAAGCAATCGGTTCAAAAATTGCCGATTACCTGATCAAGCCCGTGAACCCAAATCAGATTCTACTATCACTCAAAAAAAACTTGGATCACTCGCGCTTGGTTTCCGAAAAGACCACCAGTAATTATCAGCAAGAGTTTCGAAAGATAGCGATGGACCTATCGATGGTGAACTCTATTGAGGAATGGACCAATTTATATCGAAAGCTCATTTATTGGGAATTACAATTAGAGGAAATCGAGGATGCCAGCATGTTCGAAATTTTGGAATCGCAAAAGACAGAGGCCAATAATCAATTTGGGAAGTTCGTAGAGCGCAATTATAAAGATTGGTTTCAGGATCCGGAAGGCCCTGTCATGTCGCACACCCTTTTCAAAGAGCGGGTGTACCCTGAATTAAAAGAGGGGCCTACCTTATTAGTGGTGGTAGACAATTTACGCTATGATCAGTGGTTTGCTTTTGAGGATACGGTCGGTAACTTTTATAAAAAAAAGAGCGAGGAGGCGTATTTTAGTATTCTGCCCACTGCTACCCAATATGCCCGAAATGCTATTTTCTCTGGCTTAACGCCTTTGGATATGGAGAAGAAATATCCAGACTGGTGGAAAAACGATACGGATGAGGGTGGCAAAAACCTTTTTGAAGATAAGTTCCTGGGAGCACAAATAAAACGCCTTGGCCTTGATATTAAATGGGAATACCACAAAATTAGCAGCCTTAAACAAGGAAAGCACTTATCGCAGAATTTCAAATCTCAAAAAGACAACGACCTTACGGTGATCGTTTACAACTTCGTAGACATGCTCTCCCATTCGAAGACGGAAATGGAAGTCATTAAAGAATTGGCCAGTAATGACAAAGCCTATCGTTCGCTGACCCAAAGTTGGTTCAAGAACTCGCCGCTCTTAGAGATTATTCAACAGGCGCAAACCATGGGGATGAAACTGATCATTACTACCGATCATGGTACTATAAATGTAAAACAACCTTCGAAAGTTATCGGGGATAAGGAAACCAGCTCTAACTTGCGCTACAAAACGGGGCGTAGCCTTACGTATGACAAAAAAGACGTGTTAGAAGCCCAGGACCCTCGAAGTATCTACCTACCGAGTATTAACATGAGCAGTTCGTTTATTTTTGCCAAAAACGATTTGTTTTTCGCCTACCCCAACAATTACAACCATTATGTGAGTTATTATCGAAATACTTACCAACATGGTGGGGTATCGTTAGAAGAAATGATTATTCCTTTTGTAGTTTTGCGGCCGAAGTAAAAGACGAAAAAGTTGATTCAAACTCAAATGTCAAATTCAACTGCAAAACTGTTCACTCTTTGTTCACAGCTAATTGTCAGTTGTCAGCCGTAAAGTCAGTCCGAGTCCTGAAGCTTCGTTCAGGACTGGCCTGTCTAGGACCTACTACAAAAACACTTCCACAGTACGATAGGGAAAGCGCTTCGACATGCTCAGCGTGACAGTATTGTTCCAAATTATACGACTGCCAAATGAAATCCATAATGTCAGTCAGAGCCCTGAAGCTGCTTTTAGGACAGGCCTGTCTAGGACTTGTTGATATAACAACGCCTGAAGACCGCCGCGCTGAAATACAAAACAAGTACGAGCACAGGCGTCAAATTCAAAAACTGTACGTCTTTGACTCTGCTGAATTTGTAGTTGCGCATAAATTTACTTTCTTTGACCTACCAGTTATGAAAAAAAACTACACGGAAGCTGACTTAAAGGAAATTGCCCGGTGGCTGTTAGCCGAAGCAACTTCAAAAACGCTTTGTTTCTATGGGGAGATGGGTGCGGGCAAAACTACTTTGATCAAAGAATTGGTACGTCGTTTAGAAGGGAGCGAACCGGGAAACAGTCCCACCTTCGGCATCGTAAACGAATACCAAAAGACGAATGGTGACCTCTTGGGATACCACTTTGACTTTTACCGTTTAAATGATGAAATGGAAGCCTATGACCTTGGTTTTGAAGATTATTTAGCGCAAAATACCTGGGTTTTTATCGAATGGCCCGAAAAATTTAAAGTTTGCTGACGAGAAATGGCACAAATGTAAAAGTTTGGGTTCTGAAAAAAAAATGGAAGTACTGTAATTTCTTAGAACTTAATACCAATAACTCGGTACAAATTCCAACCACCAACAGCTAACACCTTTGTAAAAACCAACATCCTAGCTAATAGGATGATGTAAACATCAAAATTTCACGAGATTTGGAAAATTTTTAAAATAAGATACCGAGTCAAAACACAAACCAGCGCTATTTTTTTAGAATTCTTCTGGCGTAACATTTCAAACAAGTTAAACTAGATAGTTCTGTCTATTATCAAAATTCCTAACACACTAAAATTGATATTTCCAATTATTTGGGCGGAGGGGGAGGACAAACATTAGAACACCCTCCTGAACACCCTCCTAGACAGGATTTCGGGTCTCCGAATCTCTTTGTATGCTCATCTTTTCTTATACCGCCTATAGCACTAAAAGCATCCATTTCACTTATTACTTTTTTGTTTAGGCTTAACTTCTTTAAAGAAATTTTTTTCATTGCTTAACAATTTAAATGACAAGTGAATATAGTAAAAATTTACGTACAATAAAAATAGAAAAATAGTTTTCTGTTTTTTTAAAAAAAAGTAAGAAAATAATTATGTTCTGAAATAAATACCATAAAAGCCCCCAGAATACTTCTAAATGCAAAATGAACTCTCGGAATGTAATTAGTGTCCTTTTGAAAAAAAAAAAAAAAAGTTTAACTATCTTGCTGTAAAAGGGTTGTATTAGTTTTTACAGGCCACTAATAAACTAGCCGATAACAAAAACTGAAAGCTAAATGGCTAATTCGGTTCGATTTGTGCCACCTGTTTCGGAGTGATTGTGCCAGTGGTTTCGGTTCAAACCGTGCCAATAATCTCGGTTCGATTTGTGCCAGTTGATTTTGGGACACGGATAAAACGGTTCGGTTTGTGCCATT
>CALLVX010000194.1 GCA_938010765.1 uncultured Flavobacteriaceae bacterium
AAATAAGTATTACCTCAACGAGCGGAAACAATGATCTAGCGTTGACCGATGTGGGAGATATGACGTCCTATACATTGCCAGAAGCGTTTCAAAGTAATGATGTAGTTACCGTAACCATTATACCTTACAATACTGTAGGGGGTGCGAATGGACCCTGTACCTCGGAGACTTTTACGATTATAGTAGGTACTCCCTCCGCACCCGGTTGTACCAACCTAAGTGGGCCGGGGCCCACCGACACCGACACCGATGTCGCCGTGGATGTCGCAGGTATCTCATGGAACGCCGTAGCCAATGCAGACGGCTATCGCCTTATCATCAACGGAAGCACAAGTAGCGGGAACAATCAAACTGCTTTGGTCGTCACCAGTACCACCCATGCTTTCGCAAACAATTTTGACAACGGGGAGACCGTTACGGTCATCATAATACCCTTTAATGCAGTGGGAGATGCGAACGGACCCTGCGCAACTGAGACATTTACCATCATTGCCGCTGGTACTGAACCTAACTGCACCAATCTAAGTGGGCCGGGACCCACCGACACCGACACCGATGTCACCGTAGATGTGGCCAGTATCTCATGGAATGCCGTAGCCAATGCAGATGGCTATCGCATAACCGTCAATGGAAGTACCAGTGACCTGAATGATCAGACCGCATTGGTCGTCACAGGTACCACCCATAATTTCACAAACGATTTTGACAACGGCGAGACCGTCACCGTGACCATCGTACCTTACAATGCAACGGGCGATGCGAACGGATGTGTGCCGGAAACATTTACCATTGTGGCGGCCGAATCAGTACCAAGCTGTACCAACCTAAGCGCGCCAATGAACTTAGACACTGATGTGGATTCGGCAATTGAAGAACTTAGCTGGGATGCTGTAGGCGGTGTTACTACCTATCGCCTTTCCATATCTTGCAGCAGTAGCACGGGCAACAATGTAACGACCTTGGAAGTAATTGGCACCAACTATACCCTGCCCGACCTGTTCGATGAAGGGGAAACGGTCACAGTAACCATCATTCCCTTTAATGCAAACGGGGATGCTATGGGATGTACTTCGCAAAGTTTTACCACTAGAGCTGAAGCACCGGTTCCGGAATGTGCCGATCTTTTGACACCCATGAATCTCGATACAGATGTAGTACCGACCCTAGCACAAATTACCTGGAATTCTGTGGCCGATGCTGAAGGATATCGATTGACTATTTCTGGAAGCAGTAGCACAGTAAATAATATTACTGGATTCGCAGTTACCCAAACCTCCTATACTTTTACAAATCCTTTTGAAGAAGGCGAAACTGTAACCGTATTGATTGTACCGTTCAATTCAAGTAATGATGCTGCGGGCTGTACTTCAGAAAGTTTTACGATTGGTACTCAGGTACCCACTCCTCTGGGATGTGCAAATCTAACTACCCCAGAAAACAAGGAGGATGACGTAGCCATTGGAACAAACATTGCTTGGGAAGCGGTAGCAGAAGCAGATGGTTATCGACTCTCTATAGGCACTACTCCTGGCGGTACAGAAATACTGAACAATGAAGACGTTGCCTTTTTAACCAATTACAATTTAAGTGAAGAGCTGCCCTACAATGTTCCTATTTATGTAAACATTACCCCTTATAACTCCTCCGGAGATGCATTAAACTGTGAAGAACAAACCTTTACTACTGAGGAAGAAGAAATGCCGGAAGACCTGACCAAGTATGGTTTTTCACCCGATGGGGACGGTGTAAACGAGTTTTGGGAAATCATGAATATTGAACAATATCCCGACAATGTCGTAACCATTTTCAATCGCTGGGGAGATATCGTCTTTCGGGTAAACGGGTATGACAACGCCTCCAATGTTTTTAATGGAAATGCCAACCAACTAACAGGACTAGGTGCCGATAAGTTGCCAGCAGGTACTTATTTCTTTGATATTCAAATCAACGGAGATCACAACTTAAGTAAGACAAAGGGATATTTAGTACTAAAACGTTAAGATGAAAAACCAAACCAACACCATTCTACCTGCCCTACTGCTTGCTTTACTTTTCTTCGGAATTAAAGTACATGGACAGCAGACAGCCGCTTTTCCTGAGTACAACTACAATCCGTTTCTTATCAACTCGGCCTATGCAGGGATGCTTCCCAATGCCGAAGTATCTATAGGGAATTCGGGATTTTTTAATCAAATTGAAGGAAGTCCAAAGAACTTTTCGCTTAGTCTTCATACACCATTGTCCGAGGGAAAGGTCGGTGTTGGCGCGGGCATCATTCGAGATCAAATTGGGGTGACGACCAATACCAATGTATTTGGCGCGTATTCTTATAAAATCTTTTTTGACTTTAAGGATGATCGCCCCTATTGGCAAATTTACCAACCCGGTGTGTTGTCTTTCGGGATTACTGCCGGAATTCAACAATTTCAGGACAATCTCCTGGAGCTTGGCATCGTTGATGACCCCAATTTTAGCGAAAACATAAGCGCTACCGTACCAAGTATCGGGGTGGGATTTCTCTTCAACCACTCTCGATTTTATACAGGAGTATCGGCCCCGAACATTCTTGGCGATAAGCTGGCCAATCGAGATGACCTAAGACTTTCGAATCCTATATACGGATATTTCGGATACCGTTTTTTCACCAATAGGTACCAAGAGATCATGGTAAAACCAAATGTGCTTCTAAAGTATGAAAACGGCGCGCCGTTTCAAGCCGATATCAACTTGGCCTTCAGTTATAAAAACAAATTTGAGCTTGGCGCTGGTTTTCGAACAAGTTCTTCCGCAAATTTGTTGGCAGGTATCTATCTTTTCGATAGCATCCGACTTATCTACCACTATAACATTGCCTTAAAAAATAATCCTTTGGGCAATACTCACGGCTTCCTATTGAGTTATCGTTTTGGGGAAGGATTTACAAGTAGGTAAGAATGTCAAACTAATTATTCTAAAAAGCCTACTTGTAACAAAAGAAGCGCTGCTATTGTATCATCGCCAAATTGATTACTTCCTGTTCGGTCAAATAGCGCCAATGACCTCTTGGGAGGTCTTTTTTGGTCAAGCCTGCATACACGACTCGATCTAGTTTAACGATCTCATATTCCAACTCTTCGAAAATACGGCGTACAATATTATTGCGACTACTGTAAATCTCGATTCCTACTTCTGTTTTGGGAGCTTTATCGATAAAACTGATGTCTTGTACCTTTACCACCTTCTCATCGACCGGAAGCCCTTCTTGAATCTTCTTTAAATCGGCGCTTCGCAACGGTTTGGTCAACTCTATATGGTATATTTTCCGCAATCCGTTTTTAGGACTATTCAATCGTTTGGTCAACTCACCATCGTTTGTAAACAACAAAAGACCGGTACTGGTCTTATCTAATTTTCCGATAGGTGCCAAAGGAGATTTGGACGCTTTGGAAATAAGTGTCAGTGCGGTTCTATGCCCCCTGTCATCCCTTCCTGAAGTGACAAAATCTTTTGGCTTATTGAGTAAAACGTACTCCTTTTTAATCGGGTTCAATACACGGCCATCGAATTTGACCTCATCAGTGAGGTTCACCTTATAGCCCATTTCCGTAACCGGTTTTCCATTCACCGTTACACTTCCAGCGGCAATATAGATATCTGCCTCACGACGCGAACATACCCCTGAATTTGACAGATAGCGGTTCAAACGAATGATGTTTGGATTCGTAGATTTCTGTTGTGCGTCTTTCTTATTTGAAGAATTGCCCTTAGCAGTGTTTTTCTTTCGAAAACCTCCGCCTCGATTTCCCGATTTCTTTCCGTCCTTGTCAGAACCTAATGTGCCCATATCGTACTTTTTGGCAAAGGTAGCAAAGGGAATCGGAAGCGTTACCTAAATATGAATGATTTAGTCGGCAGTACCCTTTCATCTTATCTATCAAATGACTTAAGCAGTATAAACAGCACATGCCGAGAATACCATGAAGTCTGCCGCTACATTATCCTATTCATCTTTGAGCGCTATGGTCGATTGTCGTTCCCTGTTCACGGTCAACTTAGTAACATCGGGGCGAGAATAATGCCCTACGGCATCAAAGTTTTGACGCTCTTCGTACACTCGATTAAAGTCTAGCGTATGATAAATAAGCCCTTCCGTATGTAAAACGGGCTCAATAAGCCATTCTCCATCGGGGCCTGCAATGCAAGAACCCCCGTTGGCAAGTACTTTCGGAGCCTTTTCAAGTATTTTATCTAAATACGGCGTATCTGAAGGAAAGTCATCGTGCTTCATAAGCGAGGATACCGATATCACAAAGCTTCGTGATTCCCTTGCTATGAACCTGGTAATGTCTTTGGTATTGTGTTCGCTGCCCGGCCATACGGCAATATGGAGATTCTCGCCTTGCCCGTAGAGTGCCGCTCGAGGCAATGGCATCCAATTTTCCCAGCAGTTGAGTCCGCCGACCGTAAATTGTTTTAACGAATGTACCCGAAGACCATTGCCATCACCCGGTGCCCAGGTAAGGCGTTCATCATAGGTCGGTTGTAGTTTTCGATGTACCGATTGAACCATACCGCCAGCATCAATATACACCAAAGAACAGTAAATGCTATGACCCCCTCGATCTTGCGGGCGTTCCATAATCCCCAAGTACACGGCTATTTTTTTTTCTTTGGCAAGTGCGCATATACTTTCCAATTCTCCAGCTTCAATTTGAATGGAATTACGAACATAGTGCGCATGTATTTCCTTGTTTACTTTTAGATCCCATGAGGCACCCTCGGTATGCGCCAACCAAAATGGGTAGCCAGGCAAAAGTGATTCTCCAAAAACAATCAATTCGGCCCCTTCTTTAGTAGCATCTGAAATACAGCTTTCTATTTTTTGCAACGTAGCCTTTTTATTGAGCCATATTGGGGCTATTTGGGCCATTGCTACTTTCAAAAGGTTCTCCATTAGAAAATTCGATTTAAAACAAGGTCAACATCGATCAATAAAATACTGAAAACCCCAACAATTATAATAAACTTTAAGATGTTGTGAAGCCAAACATAGTCTTTTTTGGTCTTAGACCTCCAAAGCAGTAATACAACTAAGATCAACAGTAATACAGAACCCATAAAATAATAATCCATATACCCGATTTCAAATTTGGTAATCAAAAACCATGATGGGACTAATGTCAGCAGCACTAATACAGTAATCCCTATTTTAGAAACCTTAGGACCATATATAATGGGGATGGTCTTATAATTCTGTGCCAAATCGCCTGCTATGTTCTCCAAATCCTTTAGAAATTCTCTAGCCAAGATCAACCCAAATAGAAAAACCGCATGTACAAAAATGACCGATTCAAAATTTTTGTAGTACACAAAAACGGCAAAGAAAGGGGCAATGGCCAGTGAAGAAGAGACCACATTCCCAATAAACGGAACTTTCTTTAGTTTGTGCGAATAAAACCAAATACCAAAAATATAGACCGAGAAAAAAAGTACTGCCCGAAATGAGACGTAACTTGCGGCGAACACCGCCAACAAATTTAGTAAAAAGTAGGTGGTCAATTTAAAACGTTGACTTACCAGACGATCCAACATGCTCTTTCGCGGCTTGTTGATGAGGTCTTTCTCCGCATCGTAAAAGTTATTGATAATATACCCGCTGGCAATTACCAAGGCAGAAGCAAGTACAATGAGTAGTAGGTTCAAATCGAACAAGACTTTCCTTAAAGAACCTTCGGGAGCTAAAATAAAAATTGATGCCAAGTACTGGGCAAGCACAATCATAAGCACATTGTACCCCCGTACAATAGAAAACAGGCTCAACAACTTTAGAAGCAAGAGCTTGTTCTTTCTATTTAACATGTGCGGAAAATTAGAAGTTATATACCACCTCTAAATTGTAGTCTTTCAACGCTTTCTTTGCCTTATCGACATCTTCGGTAAAACCTAGGATATACCCACCACCACCAGAGCCACAAAGCTTTAAATAGTAATCGTTGGTATCAATACCATTTTGCCATAATTCGTGGAACTTTGCAGGAATCATGGGTTTAAAATTATCGAGTACCACATGCGAAAGTTGCTTGAGGTTCCCGAAAAGTGATTTCACATTTCCGTTTACAAAATCCTCGACGCAGGCATCGGTGTGTTTTATAAACTGATCTTTGAGCATGCTCCTAAAACCTTCCTGCTTCATCTTTTCCATGAATATCTGCACCATGGGAGCGGTTTCCCCTGTGATACCACTATCCAATAAAAACACAGCGCCTTTTCCCTCTACGTTCTGTGATGGTATACTGGCAGATTCGATATTGTCTTCAGAATTTATCAGAATCGGAAGACTCAAATAACTGTTAAGCGGATCCAAGCCAGAAGATTTTCCGTGAAAGAACGATTCCATTTTTCCAAAAATCTTCTTGAGGGTGAGCAGTTTATCCCTAGTAAGATTCTCGAGTACCGTTATTTTATCAAAGGCATATTTGTCATATATGGCAGCCACAAGTGCACCGCTGCTTCCAACACCATACCCTTGCGGAATAGAACTATCGAAATACATCCCTTGGGCCACATCGCTTTTTAAAGCAGCTAAATCAAAATTCACAAGACCCGGCTCTTCTATGCTCATATTTCCCAAATAATCTGCAAAGGAGCGAAGGCTCTGGTTCGAATTTCGGGCAATCTCGGAAGAAACATCATCGGTCTTCAAAGCCCCTTTGAAAAAATTGTAGGGTATTGAAAGTCCTTTAGAATCTTTTATGATGCCGTATTCTCCAAACAGGAGAATTTTCGAATAAAATAGGGGTCCTTTCATGATTTAAAATGCTGTAAAAAATAACTTTTTGTTCAACAAAAAACCTTAGTTGTTCAACAATGCCATTGTAAAGATAAACAAAATAGTATTTCCCATTGCTAGTCATCTGTTCAAATCACCGACAATGCGATAAACTACCAACGCTCGTAGCACTTTTTAAGTATGTGGTGTTCTCGCTATTTTTTCTGCTCCGAAACCAATACGATCGCAAATATGCTGCCTGTTTTCACAAAAGGTCAGTAATTCGTCTTGTATGAATTGGTACACCTGCTTCTTTTCATTTTCTGGATAGAGCACATGAACATTGGCACCGGCATCTAATGTAAAGCACACATGGGTCTTTGACCTTTCACGAAACGCCCATATTCTATTGATTATTTCCAATGTATTCGGTTTCATGAGCACGAAATACGGGCGACTGGTCATCATCATTGCATGCAAGGTCAAAGCCTCGCTTTCTACCAATTGAATAAAGGCCTTTAAATCTCCTGAGGCAAGCATTGTTCGAAGGGAACTTAAATTATGATGGGCTTGCGCAAAACGTTGTTCGGAATACGGGTGGTTGTGCATTAAACCATGTCCAACGGTGCTACTGACTTGCTTTTGCCCTTTATCGACCAACAAAATGGTATCATGAAACTTATTAAAAATCGGATGTACTTCACCTTTATATTGAATTCCATATAGGTCGGAACTTCCTTTTGTATCGCTATGGGTACCCCATTGCACCAGGGAACCTTCGATGCTTCGGCAGGCGCTCCCAGAACCCAAACGTGCCAAAAAAGATGCTTTTTTATTGAAATGTTCTTTTGTTATATCCGGGTTCAAACAACGCTCAAAATCTACCAAACAAAGTGCTAGGGCAGACATTCCGCTAGCGGAGGAAGCGATTCCGCTGCTGTGCGGAAAAGAGTTGGTGCTGTCGATTTTTAAATGATATGATTTTAGAAACGGAAGATACGCCATGGTACGCTCAAAAAAGCGGTTGATCTTAGGCTTGAAATCTTCCTTTGGTATGCCTTCAAAAAAGAAATCAAAACGAAAGTCATTTAAAGGGGTTTTCAATATTTCGAACTCGACCGTAGTGGTGGTCGCACAGGCACTCAAGGTAAAACTGATAGAGGGATTGGCGGGTATTTGATCTGCCCTCTTCCCCCAATACTTTACCAGCGCAATGTTGCTTGGAGATTTCCAGGCTATTTTTGCTTCCTTGACTTCCTGGCTATAGGCCAATGGAATAAAGTCTTTTTCAATCATTAAAACATAGGTTTCTACAAAGATAGTTTTTAAGGAGCTTTCATGCGAACCGCCGACTTAAATCCGTACCTCGAACTCGACATCTAATTTCCAAATTGTTATACATAAATTGATAGAAGTCTGTAATCACCTACTAGAAATGCTTATTTTAGGGGAAATACTCCAACCCTTTGAAAAAAAAACTGCCCTACATTGCTATTTCGGTTGTTATTTGTCTTGTGATAGGGTACCTCTCCAGTATTGCTACCCAGAGTTCGGTAAATACTTGGTACGTGACCTTGAACAAACCGATTTTCAATCCCCCCAACTGGGTTTTCGCCCCCGTGTGGTCTATTTTGTATGCAATGATGGGTATTGCCGTGGGAATTGTTTGGGCCAAAGGATTCTATCATCTTTGGGTCAAAACAGCTTTGTACCATTTTGTATTCCAGTTGCTACTGAATGCCACTTGGAGTATTGTTTTCTTTGGGTTTCGGGAACCTTTCTGGGGATTAATTGTGATTATTACTCTTATTATTCTTATTGTTCTAACGATTCGTTGGTTCAAGGTCGTTAGTACCACGGCAGCCTGGCTAATGGTACCTTACCTAGCATGGGTTTGTTTTGCCACCGCCTTGAATTATAAAATTTGGGAGCTTAATTGATCATTTGATCCGGTTCGATGGCCAGTTAAAATCAAGCCGAAGCAAGTTCCAATAGTTTGCGCATGGTTCGATTGTTTCGGGTGGTTGCCTGTACGCCTAGTTTTCTTTCCAAGAGATTGTTGTTCAATTTTGCTTTCCCGGCCCCCTTAAAACAATTTAAATAGACGCATTGTTCGGTGATCCTGAATTCTTCGTTTGGATAGGTCATTTCTTCCATTTCATTGATGGCCGATGCTTTAGGTAGTTGTTTAAGAAGTACATAGTAAATTCTATTTGCCTCCAGATCTTCTGCATTCTGAAACGGACTGCTCTCAAGTACCGACCGTAGCTGTGCTCCGGTTTTCACCAATACGGGCACATCAAAACCAAAGACAGTCAAAATACCTTGATTGATCTTATCTTCTATTGTATCAATTCGTTTCTCCGCAGTTTCAAAAACGATATTCCCACTTTGAATATAGGTTACCACATTTTCAAACCCCAATTTATCGGCCATCAATGCCCTTAGATCGGTCATTTTTATTTTCCTTTGGCCACTCACATTGATGCCTCTTAACAAAGCGATATACCGAATCATTTTTAGATTTATTAATCTATGAATGCTTAAAGATAGGCAAAATAAGAAGTAGAAAACTAGCTTGCAATGGCAATGGCAGCCATATAGGCACCCGTCCACGCATTTTGAAAATTAAACCCTCCGGTAATAGCGTCTACATTGATTACCTCTCCCGCAAAATAAAGGTTTTGATGTATTCTACTTTCAAAAGTCTTAAAATTAATCTCTTTTAAATCAACACCCCCAGCGGTTACAAACTCCTCTTTGAACGTACTTTTTCCGTTTACTTTAAACTCACAATCTGTAAGCTGATCTGCCAATGCCTGCAGCTGTATTTTTGTAATATCGGCCCATCGCGTGGTTTCTAAAAGGCCCGCCGCACGCACGAGATTTGTCCACAAGCGTCTGGGAATATTTACCGCTTTGGTACGCAATACGGTCTTTTTTGCCTCAACTTCTTTTATTTCCTTCAGGTAAGAGGCTACGGCCCCTTTATTGAAATCGGGCAACCAATTTACCCGTATCCGAAATTGATAGCCGTAATCGTTCAATAAATTGGCCCCCCAGGCAGATAGTTTTAAAACTGCCGGGCCACTCAGCCCCCAATGCGTTACTAGGGTAGGGCCTGTACTTTCAAGAAGCACTTTGTCAGGAGCTTGGCTTTTCAGTTTAATCGTGATTTTCGGATTAAAAGCCCTTTTGGCAAGCACTTCGATCTGTGCTTCTGTACTTACACCTGGTATTCCATTAATTCGATCATCTTTTATATTGAATGTAAAAAGAGAGGGCACCGGAGGTGTTATCGTATGTCCCAAACTTGCAAGTTGCTCCCACATCTTTGGGCTGCTACCCGTTGCTACCAATAACTTTTGGGCTTGGTAAGTATGTTTTATAGAAGTAATCTCCCAAATAGCTCGTTCTTTTTCCCCTTTGATTTTTTGTAGTTGCGTCACCGTACTATGGCGAAACACCTTTACACCCAAACGTTCGCTTTCGTTTATAAAACAATCAACAATGGTTTGGGAGGTATTCGAAACCGGAAACATTCTACCGTCTTCTTCGATTTTTAGAGGAATGCCCCTTTTTTCAAAAAAGGCCATGGTATCGCCGGTACTAAAGGCATGAAAAGGTCCTAAAAGTTCTTTTTCACCGCGTGGATAGTTTTTCACCAAGTCAGAAGGGTCAAACTCTGCATGGGTAACATTACAACGACCGCCACCTGAAACTTTTACTTTTCCCAGTACATCTTTACCCCTTTCCAAAATAGCTATGGAAAGTTTCGGATTGGTCTCGGCAATGTGAATTGCTGCGAAAAAACCGGCAGCTCCGCCCCCAATAATAAGTACATCGTACATTATTGTGCCCGATCAGGATAGTTGGTAATGATACCATCTACCGCCCATTGCTTGGCAGCATTGATATCTTTTGGCTCATTTACCGTCCAAGTATAGATCTTAAAGCCGGCTTCGTGGATTGCATTAGCAACTTCAAGGTTCAATTTTTCAAAGTTGGGATTAATCGCTTCTGCCTTAAGTTCTTTAGCAACTACAATAGCCTCTAGCGGATTCCCCTCGGTAAGAACGGCAATCGCAATAGTAGGATTGATTTTGCGCATTTCCCGAAGTTCGTCCCAATTAAAACTGGAGATAATCAGGTTCTCTGGTGACCATCCTCGTTCCTTGATATAGTAACTCGTAATATGATTCACTTTATCGGCAGTGTCAGCTCCCTTGAGTTCAATGTTCAGGCGAACTTTGTTGTCTATCAATTTCAAGACTTCTTGCAACATGGGAATTTGATGCCCACCATCCAATAGTAATTTTTTGAGGTCATAGATATTATACTCTTCCACATTACCAACACCATTTGTAAGACGGTCGACAGTATCATCATGGAACACTACTGTTTCTCCGCTGGCAATTTTAAACACATCTATTTCAATGGCATCCACACCCAAATCTATCGCCTTCTGAATGGAAGCCAAGGTATTTTCGGTCTCATGCCCCATGGCGCCCCTGTGCCCTATGATCAACGGTTTTCTCACATTGTTACAACTTAAAAACAAAAATAACGAAAGTACTATCCAAGTAAAGCGCATTGTTCGGCTATTTAAAAATTTTCGGTAAACAAATATACAATCGCTTCTCGAAACTGACCTCCCTAAAAACCAACCCATTTTTCAAATGCAAAAAAAGTCTTAAAGCACTGGAAATCTATATTTTAACACCCCATTCTAAAGATGAAATCACTTTTTTAAATATATTTAGATACAGAATAACCAATAAAAAACAGGATTATGTTCACGAAAAAAAATCTGATCGCGACCCTCAAGGGGCTGTTTGGTCTAATCTTGGCGGATTTGTATTATGGGCGATTCTTGCCGATAGCTTTTTAAACAGTCATTTAGGCACTACTACCGGAGTAGTCAAAGCAACCCCCAATTTCCCTTTTTTGGCGCTAGGATGTTTGGTACAGGCATTCGCCTTTAGCACGATTTATAAGAATTGGGGATTACCGGAATACTCCGCTATGAACGGCATAAAGTTCGGGGCGTTTATGGGCATCTTCATTGGGTTTGGGGAAGGTCTTATCGACTATGCTACTAGCAACATGTTAGACTTGACGGGTGCCTTGGGAAACGGGGCGATTTGGATTATTCACCTTGCCGTAATGGGCGCATTGGTCGGATTTGTATATAATAAGGTAAAATAGCTTCCCACTAGGATTTTTGTCGTTGGCAGCCGCTTACTCGATTTTAAATATATAGGACTCCAAAGGTTTTAAAGAAACGTTTATTTTTCCGATACCGTTTTCAACCTGCACAGAATGCTTGCTTTCATACAATACATCAACGGCCTGGTGATTGCCTTTGGCAAGGCCCCATTTTTTGATAATTTCGTTGGAAATCTTTAGTTCAAAATCGTAGGATTTATGGGCATCAAAATTGGAAAGTACTACCAGCTTTTGATCATCAGACCACCTAGCGAATGAAAATACCCGATGATCGTAATGCTCGGTATGCTCCTTATTGTAGTAATGCAAATCTTGATACTCGCCCATCAAAGCACTACTGCCCAACGTAAAATTAAGTAAGCGTTTATAGAAATCACGCAAATCCTTTTCATCTGTATGCAGCTGACCCCCATCAAATTCATGGTTGTTCACCCAACGTTGGTGATGCGGCACGCCGATATAGTCGAAAATCGAAGTTCGAGTAGGCTTGCCAAACCCTGCATCTTCTGCTCCACGCTCACCTACTTCCTGTCCAAAATAAACCATTAAGGGAGCCGTTGTCATGGTCGCGGAAACGACCATAGCCGGTTTTCCTTTAAGTGCATCTCCTGCAAAATCGGGACTGGCAATTCGCTGTTCATCATGATTTTCCAGAAAATGTAGTAGGTGGTGTTCGATGTCTTTTGTCCCGTTCTTTACTACAGGAAGATGATCTGTCCACCCATGTCCCTGCATAATATGTTTTAGGGAATCGTACATTTCGACCTTGTCGTAGAGATAGTCCATCTTTCCCTTATGAATATACGTTCGATAGAGAGAAGGGTTATAGACCTCGGCCAGCAAGAATGCATCTGAATTCCTCATCTTGATGTGAGAATTCATATAACTCCAAAATTCTACGGGCACCATCTCGGCCATATCAAAACGAAACCCATCAACGCCCATATTTAGCCAATACATGGCGATATCCTTAAATTTTATCCAAGAATCTGGCACTTCCTTATTTGCCCAAAATTGATAATGCGCGTCATAATCTGCCGTCGTATAATCCTCTGGCAAGCGATCAAAATCATAAGAACCATCGGGTCGTACCCCATAGTTGATCTTTACCGTTTCATACCAATCATTGCTATTGGGGCGCGCCAATCGAGAACCGTTTCCGGTCCATTTCGCAGGGCTCTCCGAAAATTTAGCATCCACCATTAAATGCGTATCCCCTCCCAAGGGCAGGTAACCATCTTTCCATTCAGGTACTTGAAAGAGCGAATCGGGAATATAGTAAAAGTTGTTATCCTTTGCATATTCGACCGTGGTATCATCACTGGCACCAAAAGGTTCCGAACCCTGCGGCGTTGTCTTGCCTTCGTAATTACGGGCCACATGGTTAGGTACAATATCGATTAACAGCTTTAAACCGGCATTGTGGGTTCGTGCGATCAATGCTTGAAATTCCTCCAAGCGTTTTTCCGGGTCTATTGCCAGATCTGGATTTACATTATAATAGTCCTTTACCGCATAGGGAGAACCTGCCCTTCCCTTTACGATATCGGGATCATCGTTGGAAATATCATAGTCCGAATAATCGGTAATCACGTCATGATGCGGCACACCGGTATACCAAATGTGGGTAATTCCCAAATCCTTGATTTCTTTCAGTGCTTTCTCGGAGAAATCGGAAAACTTCCCAACGCCGTTTTCATCAATGGTACCCCAAGGCTTGTTGCTCGTATTCGTATTTCCAAAAAGTCGCGTAAAAACCTGGTACACCACCTTCTTTTTTGAGGATTGTTCAATTTTCATTTCTTCTTTTTCCTTTTTACAAGCCGTAAGCACCAAACAAAGACAAAAAAACAGATATGGTTTAGGCATTGACATTTTAAGTTGTTGCTTCGGTTGATGGGTTTATTACCAAACGTTCTCCGTTTACACGTATCGACATTTGTTGATCTCTGTCTAATTCAAAGGAATGCCCTTCTTTATTTACTGTGACCTTCAGAATCCTGTTCCTGAAGTTCACTTTGAAGGAATAGGATTGCCATTGTTCCGGAATTTTTGGAGCAAAGGAAAGCTTGTCTTCGATTACACGCATTCCTCCGAAACCTTCTACGACGCTCATCCAAGTACCGGCCATTGAAGTGATATGCAACCCTTCTTCTACTTCCTTGTTATAATCATCCAAATCGAGGCGCGAGGTTCTCAGATAAAAAGTATACGCTTGCTGCATGCGATCTAACTTGGCAGCTTGAATGCTATGCACGCAGGGCGAAAGTGAAGATTCGTGGACCGTAAACGGTTCATAAAAATCGAAGTGCTTTTCTAAAGCTTCTGCGGTGAAATGGTCTTCGAAAAGGTAAAAACCTTGTAGAACATCGGCTTGTTTAATATAGGGAGACCGTAAGATACGATCCCAACTCCATTTCTGATTTATAGGGCGTTGCTTTTTATCTAGATTGGCCACTGTTATCAGTTCCTTGTCCAAGAAACCATCTTGCTGCAAAAACACATCGTGTTCTTCGGATTTGGGAAAATACATTTTTGATGCAACTTCGCCCCATTGTTCCGTTTCAGAGGCTTTCAATTTAGTAACCCCTGTAATACGGTCATAGTCGTCTGGATAACCATCCTTCACTTTTTCCAATTGCTCCAAGGCAAAATCGATACACCATTTTGCTATATAGTTCGTATACCAGTTGTTGTTCACATTGTTCTCGTATTCGTTAGGACCCGTTACACCCAAAATCACGTATTGGTTCTTATGGGTAGAGAAGGTGGCACGCTGATGCCAAAAACGGGCTATACCGATCAATACCTCCAAGCCCATTTCGGGTATATAAGAATAGTCTCCCGTAAAACGGTAGTAATTGAAGATTGCGAAGGCAATGGCCCCATTTCGATGGATTTCTTCAAAGGTTATTTCCCATTCATTATGACACTCCTCCCCATTCATGGTCACCATTGGGTACAGGGCAGCTCCGTTTGAAAAACCTAATTTTTCAGCATTTTCTATCGCTTTTTCAAGGTGGTTGTATCGGTATTGCAACAAACTCCTAGCTACCTTTTGATCTTTGGTAGCCATATAAAATGGAATACAATAAGCTTCTGTATCCCAATAAGTACTTCCGCCATATTTCTCTCCGGTAAATCCTTTTGGACCGATATTCAAACGACTGTCTTTTCCTAAATAAGTCTGGTTCAGTTGAAAAATATTAAATCGGATACCTTGTTGCGCCTTTACATCACCCTCAATCGTAATATCGCTCATTTCCCAAATCTTGGCCCAAGCATTTTTTTGCTTTTCCAAAAGATTTTCAAAACCTAAACCGGTCACCTTTTTCAATACCTCTTTTGCGGCGAAAATCAACTTATCCTTTTTATGATTGGTATCAACTATGTAACCGCCGAATTTATGGCACGCAAGGCTTTCCCCCTTTTTTACATACTGTATATAAGAATGCCCGATGGAAAGTTCGTCTTGTTTTTCAGCTTGGGGATATGCTTTAACCTCGTTTCCGTTAAAAAACAATTTCGCCTCCATGAAAGTGCAGACGGCAAAATTGGTCTTCATGGTGTGGGCCTCGATAAATGCCTGCTTACCTTCTGAAAGAATGTTTGTTGTACTCCAAAATTTATCGTCCCAGTTACTGTCTTCATTTGTGATTCCACTGTCCAAATACGGTAGGAATATTACCTCTACATCTTCGTTCAAAGGTTTGATCTCAAATTTAATAGCGCCGACCTCATCAATATCCAAGCTCAAAAAACGAGTGACTTTTACCTTCACCCTAGAGCCGCCCTTTAAAGTTGCTTCAAAACTGCGTTGGTACCACCCTTCTTTCATATTAAGTTCACGCCTAAAGTCTTTGACGGTCTCACAGTTATTTAAATCTAACACCTGACCATTGACTATTACATCGATACCGATCCAATTCGGGGCGTTCAATACTTTTGCAAAATACTCGGGATAGCCATTTTTCCACCAGCCCACGCGCGTTTTATCCGGGTAGTACACCCCTGCGATATAACTTCCTTGGAAGGTAGGCCCTGAATACTGTTCTTCAAAATTGGCACGTTGACCCATGGCCCCATTTCCAATGCTGAATAAACTTTCAGAAGATTTTACTTGATCTTTATCGAAACCTTCTTCAATAATAGACCAGGGATCGGCTTTTATATAATCTTGATTCATATTCTATAATGTAAATAACAAAGGCAAAAAATCACTGCACCTAAAGACGTTCTGCATCTTTAAAACCGATTTCTAAGCTATTGAACTATTTATAATTAGTTTGTCTAAAAATGCCAGGTCTATTTCGGTGAAATCGTTATAATTATGATCCGCTTCCGAGAGCACGCTTGATGCTCCGATTCCGATACTGGTCATTTCAGCGGCATTGGCAGCAGCGATTCCTGCAACCGCATCCTCAAAAACAATACAGTTGGAAGCCTCGACATTTAGATGGGCCGCCGCCATTAAAAACACCTCAGGATCTGGTTTTGCCTGGGTCACCGAGTTGCCATCTACTATAGTTTCAAAATAAGACAAAAGCCTTACCTTTTCCAAAATTAGTCTCGCATTTTTACTTGCAGAACCTAAGGCCATGGGAATGTTCCTTTTTTTAAGGTATTGGAGCACCTTTTCAACATCAGGTAAAATTTCGGTTTGGTCCATTTTTTCAATGTACTTCAAGTAGTCCTCGTTTTTCTCTACCAACCAGGCTTCAAATTGTTGCTCGGAGACAGATAACTCGCCCATTTCCAATAAAATTTCTAGACAACGTTTGCGACTAACTCCCTTAAACTTCTCATTGTCATCTTCATTGAACTTAATTCCCAATTCATCGGCCAAATTCTTCCACGCCAAATAATGGTATTTGGCAGTGTCGACAATAACACCGTCCAAATCAAATATAAATCCGGTTTTGTTCCTATTTTCTTGCATATTAATTTATCTAATTGTGACCTCCTGAATGCGGTTAGAAATCTTATTAATTAAAGGACTTAGGTTTTTGTACAATGGGAATACCTACCTTGCCCGACAAAGCAAAAATAAATACCCGTCGGCACCAAAACTTAGGTATGATTGAGAAGTAAAGTATACGTTTTGGAGGGGCAAATATAAAAAAAAATCAACTTGGAGTACTATTTTGTAGAATCTCTTTCAATAAGTACTGTTTTCATCACCTTGGTTTCAAAAGATTCTTCCTCTTCTTCGATTTCTAACTTCCGAATCAACATTTGCGCCGCTGTCCTGCCCATTTCAACGCTGTGTTGGCTAACAGTAGTGAGACTTGGTCGAGAATTTTGCGACAACACACCATCTGAAAAACTCACTACAGATAGATCCTTTGGAATATTTAGGCCCCTTTCTCGAGCCATGTTCATAGCGGTTATGGCATAAATCTCGTTTACTGCGAAAATCCCATCGATATCGGGTTGCTGATCAAAAATGGTATTCAGTTCTTTGTCCAATGATGTCCTCAATTGGTCGGCATCCGTCAAATGTTCTATTTTGTATATTAAATCGGTAATAGGATTCATACCATTTGCTTGTAGCGCCTCAATATATCCTTGGGTACGTAATCGGCCAATATTAATGTAATCTTGGGTGGTTAGCAGTAGTATCTTTTTACACCCTGTATCTATCAACTTTTGAACTGCTCTTTTACTGCCAGCCGTATCATCTATTACCACCTTATCGCAAGAAATATCGGCAACCCTATCGAACATCACAATGGGCATTCCTTGACTAATAATTTCCTTTAAATGATGATAGTCTTGCTTAAGAAGGGTCTCTTTGGATAATGACATAATAAAACCATCAATACTGCCATTTACCAACATCTCCATATTAATGACTTCTTTATCAAACGATTCGTTCGAAACACCAATAATCACATTGTACCCTTTTTCGCTTGCCACCTCTTCAACACCTGCCATTACTTTGGCAAAAAAATAGTGGACAATTTCAGGTATAATAAGACCAATTGTCTTGGTCTGCTTGTTTTTGAGACTCAATGCAATATTATTAGGTCTATAGTTATAAAATTTAGCAAACGCCTGAATTTTATCACGTGTATCCTTACTTATTGCCTTATCATCATGTAAGGCTTTTGAAACGGTCGATATCGAAACATCTAGCTCTCTTGCAATTCTTTTAAGCGTCATTTTGGGTTTCATGGAACTTTTTTAGTGGTTATTTCGATACTTTTTTTCGTCACTCCCAAACGTTGCAAACACCCCAACAGCTATCTAAATTACGAATGGCCCCGGGCGATTTTCGTGTCATAAAACGAGCGAAATTCAAAAATTTAAATTTACGACAATCCCGGTTTCGTCGCTCGCTTAAAACCTTAAACAAAACGAAAAGTTATTCACATGAAAACGTTGTAATATCTGTTAATCAAATACTTAGAGTCGTTTTGATTTATAAATTACATATTTTCGGCTCCGAGAAGTAGTGAAGGGAATCCATTTTAAATCAAACCAAAAAAAAAGAATTAGATTATGAGAATACCACGAAAGTATCTTCTTTTAGTGCTTTTAGTTTTTCCTATTGCCTTGCTTGCACAATCAAAAGTAACCGGTACCATCACCGACAATACAACCAACGAGCCTTTGCCTGGCGTAAATGTCATCATTAAGGGTACCGCGACCGGAACAAGTTCGGATTTTGATGGCCGTTATGAGATTATGATAAACGAAGGGGATATCCTACAATTTTCTTACATTGGTTTTAGGAGTATTGAAATAGCCGTTAATGGCAGTACACTCGATGTGGTGTTACAGGAAGATGCCGCCCTATTGGAAGAAGTTGTAGTAATCGGCTATGGGACCACTACCAAAAAAGATGCAACGGGTTCTATTACCGCTGTCACTACCGAAGATTTCAATAAAGGGGCCATTGTTTCCACGGATCAATTACTAACGGGGAAAGCTGCCGGCGTACGAATTACGAGCAACGGTGGCGCACCCGATTCGGCACCAAACATCCGAATTCGAGGAGGCGCCTCCTTAAGTGCCAACAACAATCCATTAATCGTTATTGATGGTGTTCCGATAGATAATACCAATCCTGCAGGAGTAGGCAACCCGCTTTCGTTGATCAATCCGAATGACGTGGAGAGTTTTTCGATTCTAAAAGACGCATCCGCAGCAGCCATTTATGGTTCCAGAGCTTCGAACGGGGTAATTATTATCACTACCAAAAAAGGAACTTCTGGCGGACCCAAATTTAACTTTTCCACCAATGTTACCGTTAGTGAGGTAAGTGATAAGATAGATTTAATGAATGGCCCGGAATTCACTAGGTTCATTAATGAGTTACATCCCACATTTACCAATTTGCTAGGCGCGGAAGACCCAAACAATCCCGGGTCCCGAACCCTCCATGATACCGATTGGCAAGATGCTATCTACCGTACGGCATTCTCTTCCGATCATAATTTTAGTGCTAGGGCGAACCTGTTCAACAAACTGCCCATGCGCTTTTCGTTTGGGTACAACAATACGGAGGGTTTGGTAAAAACAAACGACTACGAACGTTATACCGCCTCGCTTAAATTCACCCCTAGGTTGTTAGATGAACATTTAAAAATAGACATTAACGCAAAGGGTATCAGTTCTGAAAAAAATGCGGTCGATGAAGGAGGTGCCCTTGGCGGGGCCATAAACATGGACCCCACCAAACCTATTTTTGATAACGCCCCTGGAAATCGGTTTGGAGGTTTTTATCAAAACACTGTCCTAAACGATCCTAACAATCCTAGCCGACTTCTTCTTGATGGGCAATTCAACCCTTTGGCACTTTTGTTACAACGCACCAGACCTGAAAAAGTACAAAAGCTTTTGGGAAATGTAGAATTTGACTATAAAATGCATTTTCTCCCGGAACTAAAAGCCGTTTTAAACTTGGGATTAGAAGTCTCAGATGCCGATATCGAAGAAGTATTTAGCGATAATTCGTTGGCAACGTACCGTTTTGACAGCACGAACGACGATATCGATTCGAACTTCGTTTTTAACCCTGGGGTGAACTATCGAGAAAGGCAAAGTATCACCAATAAAACAATGGATGTATATCTGGTATACGCTAAAAGCCCGGAAGGCGGCTTCCTTCACAGTTATGATGTTCAAGGGGGCTATTCATATCAGAATTTTCGGAACGACGGTAATAAGGAAATTTACCAGTACAATAACGAAACAGGTCGGCGTGAGCTTCAGATCAATGAGCAAAACCCAAGCAATCGATATTTTAATGAGTTGAACCTGCAATCATTCTTTGGGAGAACCAACCTCAACTTGCTCGACAAATACCTTATTACTCTTTCGGTAAGAGCAGATGGCTCTTCCTTATTCAACCAAGACAACCGCTGGGGTATTTTTTCGGCGGCAGCTTTCGCTTGGAAGCTTAATGAGGAAACCTTTTTGAAAGACTCCAAGTTTCTCTACGATATGAAACTGCGTTTGGGATGGGGACAAACCGGGCAGCAAGATATAACAGGGGCAGTAGGTTTTTACCCCTCTGTACCTTTGTTCGAAGTAGGCTCTAGTTCAAGCCAATATTTACAAGGGGTAAACCTATACTCTGCCAAGCCTTTCAACGAAGATCTAACATGGGAAAAAACGACCACCTACAACGCAGGCTTGGACTTTGGCTTTTTAGAAGGCGGGGCTATCAATGGCTCTTTTGATGTTTTCTACCGCCAAACAACCGATCTTTTAGCGCGTGTTCCCGTGGCGCCAGGCCAAGGACTCACCGATTCATTTGTGAAAAACGTAGGTGAAACGGAAAGTAGAGGGTTTGAAACGACCATTAATATCACCGCTATACAGACCGACAATACCAATTTGGAATTTTTCTCAAACCTCTCGTATAGCAAGGCCGAAGTAACCAACCTACAAGATGTAAGCCGAATTTCGGCCTCAGAATCGGGAATCCCCACCGGTACCGGGGTCAACATCGGATACCACACCGTAGGATATCAGCCCTATGCGGCATGGGTATTTCGGCAGTTATACGATGCTGCAGGCAATCCTGTTCATGGAGCATTTGCTGATTTTAACGGAGATGGAATCGTGGATAACGAAGATCGTTACTTTCGACCCTTACGACCCAATTGGACCTTTGGTTTCGGATTGAACCTCAATTGGAAAAAGTTCGATTTCAGCAGTAGCTTTAGAGGGCAGATCGGAGGGCAGGTATATAACTCACGAAGACTTACTTCGGGGTGGGTAGACAGGGCCATTCCCCAAAACTCGAATAGCCTTAGCAATGTACTCGACTTTTACTCCGGAGTGGCCAACGTTAACTTTGTAAATATTCAGGGCAACGTGCCCTTTTCAGATTACTTTCTGGAAGATGCCTCGTTCCTAAGATGCGAGAATATTGCCCTAGGCTATACTCTTGAGGAGGTTATCAAAGGAACTTCCATTCGCGTCTATGGGGTAGTTAACAATCCGTTTGTCATAACCGATTACTCCGGGCAAGACCCCGAGAATTTTAATGCTATTGACAACAACTTTTATCCGCGGCCTAGGTCGATCACTTTTGGACTAAACCTTGACTTCTAATGAAAAAGGAACAACAATATGTCTCCAAAACGACTTTCACAAGCCAAAGTGGCAAAAAAGGAAAATTCGATACCGAAGAAAAAACGATTAATACGAACCGAATGAAAAAGCTATTTGTAACCCTTCTGTGTGTTTTTACACTACTTCAAAGCTGTACGAATGATCTGGATACCGAACCTTTGGTAGAATTATCGCTTGAAGAATTATTGGCCCAAGATCCAGAAGCCGTATCGGGGATTTTATCAAGACTATACGCTTCATTTGCTCTTTCAGGACCTAATGGCCCTTCCTCATCAGACATCAGTGATAATGCAGGTGAGTCACCATTTCTAAGAGGGGTCATTAATTTACAGGACTTCACGGCAGACGCAATGAAAAACCGATGGGGAGACGATGGGCTCGATCAACTCACCACCACTGCCAACTGGGACGAAAACAATAAATTCTTCCGGTATCTGTACAACCGAATCTACTATACCATTCCCCAAGCAAACAACCTACTTTCCGTTTTGGGGTCGGTCGACGTAGCCAATAAAGAACAGGTTATAGCCGAGGTCAAGTTTTTACGTGCGCTCGCGTATTACTACTTAATTGATTGTTTTGGAAAAGGCGTACTTGCAACTGAAGACAATATTGGCGCCTCTGCGCCATTGCCAGAAGCTTCACGTTCCGAGTTGTTCCTCTTTGTCGAAGAGGAATTGCTTGCCATCGAAGCGAGCATTTCTCAAGACAATTCCTACGGAAGGGCCAATAAGGCAGCCGTACAAATGTTATTGGCAAAATTATACATCAATGCCGAAGTATATATTGCGGAGGCCAAATACAGTGAAGCACTTACCTATATTCAAAAGGTCATCGACGGTGGCGGGTATACCTTGGCGACCGATTTTGAACGTAATTTCTCAGGTGACAACCAGAGCTCTCCAGAAATTATTTTCCCGCTGATTGCCGATGCGGTCACCAGTCAAAGTTTTGGAAACACCACCTATATCGTAAACGGAAACCTGAACACCGCTACCATTCCTATTGGTGAATTCGGGGCAACCGACGGGTGGGCCGGACACCGTTCTACAAAGGCTTGGTACGGGCTTTTCGGAGATCTCGAAACAGCAACCGATGACAGGGCCGCCTTGTTCTGGACCGAGGGCCACAACTTTGAAATGACCGATTACAAAGAGTGGACAGATGGGTACCCCTCTATAAAATTTCGCAATTCAGGCTTTAGCGAGACCTTGCCAGAAACTCCTTTTTCAAGTACTGATTTTCCCTTGTTTAGGCTAGCAGATGCCTACTTAATGTATGCCGAGTGCGCGCTCAGGGGAGCAACGGGGGCCGACATGGGCCAAGCGCTGGCGCATCTAAACGCGGTGCGTCAGCGATCCAAGGCATCAACCATTACCATGGCAGATTTTGATCTCGATTTCGTAATCGACGAACGGGCGCGCGAGTTGAACCTAGAAGGGCATCGTCGTTCAGATTTAATTCGCTTTGGCATGTTCTCAGGAGGTTCTTACATATGGCCTTGGAAAGGCAATACGCAACAAGGTACCTCAATTCCAGAAACATATAACCTATTTCCAATCCCACTTCAGGCATTGGAAGCCAACCCTAACTTAAAACAAAACCCAGGTTACTAAAATTAAAAAAGTAGACAATGAAAAACTTGATTCAACAAAATTTCAAATCACTCTTGCTAATCATTACGGTCTTATTGGTAGCTGCTTGTGAGAATGACGACGTGGTTCCTGAATTTACGCTTCAGCAGCCTTCGGAAAAGGTCGCCTTCACCTCTGTATTCTCGGAAGAGTATGTACTTTCACAAGAAACGCTTGGCAATGTAGCCGAACGCTTTGTATGGAACCCTGTTATTTTTGAAGTCCCTGCTCAAATAGGGTATCGATTAACAGGTTCTATTTCCCAAACATTTGACGGAATCGACTTCGACTCCGGAACTATTTCAGAGACGAATAGAGCGGTTGAAATTTCAGATTTGATGACCATGGCCGACTCTTTGGGCTTGGATAGAGATCCTACGACTAATTTTGAAGATGGCAGTCCCAATAACAAGGGGCAAGTTTATTTTAGGGTGACTGCATTTCCCGGAACCGGTGAGGGAACCGATGCAATCACCTCGGTTTCATCTGTTGCTACCTTGAATATAACA
>CALLVX010000195.1 GCA_938010765.1 uncultured Flavobacteriaceae bacterium
AAATGATCGGTCAGCTCATATTGGGAGACTCCATTTTTATAGTATACCCCTATTCGGCCGTTGCCATAAATGGGGTATTCTTCTACGACGCCAGTTCCGCTCGAAGGTTGTATGTAAATAGCTGTGGCCAATCCGGCAGCATCGCGCAAATAATAAGTAGTCTCCTGCACCGTCACCCCATCGGATAGAAAGCGTTCCTTTTTTACCCGACGGTTACGGTCGTTGTAATAAAATTTAACCACCGCTTTATCATTTTTTTGCACCTCGGTCACCAAACCAGCCGCGTTGTAAAAATAAGAAATTCCTTCGGATACATTTTTGGTGAGTTGCCCTATTTGGTTGTATTCGTAATTGTTGGGGCCTTGGGTGCCGATGTCGTCTGCTCCGCTAACCTGATCAAACGAATCTTCCACCTGTCGCAACTGGTTGGGACCATCCTGGGTATGGTCGGTATTGTAGCGATAGGTCAAGTCGTCCATACCGGTGCCGGCGTCGGCGTCGTTTTTGTTACGCCGTAAACTTTTAATATTACCGTTGGCATCATAGGTAAGGTTAGAGACGTCGTATTCCCCACCGGGGGTCGGTTGGCCGCTACCACCAATTCTTATATGTACATCACTTCCGAATTCAAAATGAGAGGTCGGCAACACCGTAATGCCCACGGGGTTTTCGTACAGACCTTGGTTTCCATCAATGATTACTTCGTCTACAAGTATCAACGGATCCGGCAAGGGGGCTTCTTGAATACCGTCCGCTCCAAAATCGGCACTTTTTAGCCAGTTGTTTCGATCGTATTCATAGGCGTAGATGGCTTCTTGAGGTACCATTTGGTTTTTCCATCTTGTCCCTTTTATGTTGCCGTTGAACAAATCGGCGCCATAATTTTGGGACACCATGCTATTACCGGTTCTGGAATAGTCATTTTTATGATAGTCCAGTTGCATCCCAAAAAAGTCGTTACTGTCCCCTCCTGGGTCGGTTGCTGACGACAAGGATGGGTGGTTGATGCTTTTAAGCTGACCAGCAAGGTTGTAAACATAATCAACGCCTTGGGCCCCATTGGCGAGTTCCGTTCGGCGCAATTCGCCAGTCTCGTAATAAGAATAGTTCGCCTGCGTGTTATAGTTGCTGCCATCGGTAGTGGTCTCTACCAGTATCAACTGGTTTTTTTCGTCATACGAATACCGATGGGTAAAACGCTCGGAAGCAAGGTTCTTTTGAAAGGTAACCTCGGTCATAAGCCCGGTTATGGGATCATAACTATAGTCAATGGTCTTTACCCCAAGGCCATTGATTTCCTGGATGAGCCATTTTACACGGCCATATTGGTCATAGCTATAGTAAGTCTTGGCATTGGAATTTTGGGTGATTGCGACGTTACCATTTACATGGGTCTGCCCTCCTGCTATGGTTACGCTATTACAAAGGGCCGTATTGCAACCGGCAGTGATCAAGGGTTCGTCGTAGGTAGTAACTTGTTGTTCTCTTCTTGCGCCCGAAGGTGCCGATGTGGCATTGTCATTCGGATCGATCGTATCAAAATTTGAATTTTGTACCACCCCACTTTCCAAAGGCCTACCATAGGCGTCGTAGTTCGTATAGGAAAACTCCACCGGGCTGGCTTCAAAGCGTTGCTTGCTGTTTTGGGAATACCGTATCTGCCCATCGTTTCGGTATTTAAACCAGGCCTCTCCTTCATCTGGCGTCTTTATATGCATAAGTTGACCCAAAGTATTGTATTCATAAGTAGTTTTTGGTTTTTGGCCTATGCTGGACCCTAAAGGTTGGTAAGATGCAGTTAACCGGCCTATTTCATCATATTGGTTGAGGCTATAGTCGTAGTAGTTTTCCCGGTAGCTGACGGTGGCCGTACCGGGGGTATAAGTATCTGGATTCGCCACGGAAACTCGATAAAAGCCGTTGGGCATACTGCGAGAAGCACTTACGGTTGTTTCGCTGATCAAATCATGCACGGTCGTGGTATTGGTGCCCGGGTTCACCACAAAACCCATATCGTTTCCAGTGGGCACATGTATGTCTACATAGCCCTGCGCCTCAATGGCGATTTCCATCGTACGAAAATTGGTGCCTCCACTGCGTGCGGTCGCCAAAGTTTTGCCGTCTGTGTCAACAAAGAGGACATTTTCAACTCCATGAGGGTCTCTGCTAACGGTTTTGTTTACGTGATAGGTGTCATAGTCAGGATTACCAAAAGCAACATTTTGCGACAGTTCTTTGGAGGCTGGCATGGTAAACACATAGCTTTGGGCCCATGAATCGTTTGCATCGATATCGCCATCCCGATCGGTGTCTACCTTGTTTCCTCCAAAATTCTTAAGGGCGGTACCGGGATTTAATTCGCTGTAGGTTATTCTTGAATACGGTCTGTTGGTTACATCCTTGTAACTGTTGCCCTCATAAAAACTATCGGTATTTTGTGAACTGTAGTACCACCCCAGCGAATTGGAAGCGGTTCCTACGGCAGGTGGATTTTCTGGGGTGAGCTCAAAGTCTGTTTTTCCTAGGGGCGCCCCACTGGTGTTTTGCGCAAAATTAGTTTTGTAGTCAAAAGTGGTGTTCGAGCCTATGGGTGCACTAAGGGTTTGCAATGCAGGCCTTCCTTGGGAATCATAAAGGGTTTGCCCTGCCCATATCTGCCCAGTACCAATATCGATGCTCTGATCTTGTGTAGGTTTTCCTTGATCATCAAAATAACCAATGCCATTGCCTTTAATAGTACCGTTGGGATCATAGTTGATGGACCATACCCAGTTTCGATCCGTTGAACCGGCCAAAATCGCATCCAAAATGGCACAACCATTGTTAGCGGCCGTACCATAGGTATCGGGACAAGCATCGGAATTGTTCAGTACATAGTTGCTGCCGGGACTCGTACACTGCACCTTGTTAAGAGGGGTGGAAACCCCAAGGCCGTCCCCATCGGTATCCAAATACCAAATCGTTTCAGGGTTTAACTGGTCGTTGGTGTCGTCACAGTCTCCACCTGCCAAGGCATAACCCGCGGGTCTAAAACTTTGAAATTTAGTGTTGCTACTAATGCCATAGTCATCGTTGTCCCCATCAAAGTAAAAAGTTGAAGGTGGTACATTGGTAATCAAGTTGGTGCTATCGTCATAATCACTACCATTTTGTACAGGATTCACCATGCCTGCGGGTGGTGCACAGCCAAAAACCACTGAACTAGGATCTCCGTAAGAATCATTATCGCTATCGGCATACCAGTTGCGCTCTATATTATATTGGGCATTGGTATCGTCACAATCGTCACTATTGTTTGCTTTCCCATCTGGTACAGGAGTGGCCGCCTGGCATATTAATGGTGCCGGGCCAAATTGACCGTAGCCATCATCATCATTATCGGTGAAGAAAAGCCTTGGGAAAATTTGGTCATTGGTATCATCGCAATCGCCGGTTTTTGTAGCGTAATTACTGGGATTGGTTCCAAAAAAGCACCTTAACGGAGCTCCAATTGGCGCCCAACCATCATTGTCGCCATCAAAGTATCCTTGTTTTCCGCAACCTGCGGGACCATCATCAAAGCAGTTGGCACAGTCTTGCGCAAAGGAAGCGGGGCAGAAGCCGATTAAGACCAGGATGAATGCTATTTTTTTCATATTTTGGAATATCTGATTAACTATTTTTTTGAGCAATTTTATTCGATTCTTGTCATGTTTATTGTTGGGGATCCCCTCCTCCAGATGAGCATGTTTTGTTATAATAAGCCAAACTTGTTTTTGTCTCCCCTGTTGCACTATCACGTACTTCCACTTTTACGGCATAGGCATTATAACCATAGGAACCACCTGAGCATGGAACAGTACTAACATATAGGGTATTGTTGGAGGAAGAGGTGCCATAAGGTAGCGCCTCTGCCTCGCTGGCATTGGTTACCAAGCCGGAGGCAAAGCGGTAGGTGAATTGCCCAGAGCCACCTGTGGGTATTATGGTCAACGTACCAGGGGACGAATACCCATTTTCGGCAGAACGGGTAATACCAAGGGGGTCTAAGCCTTCATTGCCATCTATGGTACCGTTTCCGTTATCATCCAATGTTCCAACTCCTTTGTAATTGTATTTGTATTCGCTACTTTTTTTGAACCCGCCAACAAAAGAGCCTTCATCTGCCATCTCCGCAAAAGAGCCTGTTAACCGACCTGCCGCATCATACTCGTAGTAGTTGGCAATGTTGTTGGGGCCAATGATATAGCAAAGCTCATCCCATTGGTTATAAACATAGGAAGTCATGGAGGTAGCAATAGGGTGAACCCTGAAATCATCGAAATAGGTGGTTCCGCTAGCGGAACTGACATAGATGGTTTTAGAAGCTCCATTTAGATCTACATAATGGTTTAATTGTACCCAGTCACCTGCAATCACTTGCTCTCCATTAAAGGGCGTTAACCCACTACCATCGTTGATGCGTGCATTACTATAATTATCTTTGGACGCCCAAACCGAAACCTTATATTTCCCCGCTTCGTAGTCGGTCAAAACATTTCTGAAACCTTGTTGCGAATTAATTTTTATAGAATAAGACCCCGTATGAGCGCGCTCATCGGATCTGCCTACCGCACTTATGTTATCATCAAAATTTCCGCCGGAAAGATATTCTGCGCCACTATAACGCATTTGGTTATTTCCTGTGTTCCCAATAGCGATGGCTTTTGAGTCATTATCACCCATTTTTGTAGTGGCTTTGTTGCCATTGATATCCACTACCTCCAAAGGCATGGAGTATTTGTTATACTTTGAAATCTCTGAAATTTGTTTCCATCTTGAGTTGGCATTGTTGTCGTTGGTCCAATCAAAACCATCATATGCGCCGACAAAATTGGTAAAGAAACCATTGCTATCTGTGTCCCCATCCCAAACATATGTTTTGTGTTTCCTCCAAACATCGGTTTGATAGGTTACTCCATTGATAGGATAGTCATAGGTTTCCGGTGCCCAAGTGGTGATGTCGGCCCCTATTTTTTCCCAACTACCATTATTATTGAACAAAGAGGTATTCATAGTGCTTTGAAGCAGCATGTTCTTATTAAAAACGTTGTCCATTTTACTTCCCATAGCGCTGTATTGCCGATAAGCAGGGAGTATTACACTTTTAATCTGCTTGTTTTGGCTGTTGGTGGTACTAGTTTCCAACACCTGTCCGGTCAAGAAATCATATTGATCAAAAGAGGAACTACGGATGATACCTCCTTCTGATACGGTAGAACTTTCCAACACATTGGGATATGAAACCTTACTTGTAGAACTCACATAGAACTTTTCTGTGAGGTTTTCGTTTGTGGTTCCCCTAAGCACTCTTTTTAAGCTCTTATGCGATTCTTGTGTAACACCGATTTCACTGTTTGAATCCATGGCGATTCTATACTGATTCTTCTTTTCACTAAGTTTGTGTCCAAGACTATTATAACTGGCTACCGATAACAAGCGTCCGATCATTCCTAAATTGTTATAAATAGTAAATTTATTGGCAACGACTTTGCCGCCATTATAGGTTTCGTTCTGTTGCTCTTCAACCCTAAAGGCATCCCCTAGATTAAACAAATAGGTATTATCACCATAAAAAGGCTCTAAAGTTTCGAATTCATAGGAGGTACTCCCCGTCAACGCGCCGTTGTTATCTTTGTTAAGCAAGCGAACCGTGCCATACATTACCGTAGGAGAGGGTAGTTCCGAAACATATGGAATTGCTTTGGTCTCGTCAGAGGGGGCGTAGGAGGTGATTCCAGTCGTTTTAAGTGTTTCCGGGTCGTTATACAGGTATTCTGTAGTGAGTGTTCCGTTATCACCTACTACTTGAAGTTGCTTTACCCTAATTCCTCCGCCGAGTGCACCTTCCAAATTTCCATCCATAGTATAATCGAACATTCTCCCATTGATTGTCAAAAGGTCGATACATCCCGGTTGGAATACTTGAGGGTCACAGCTACTATTGCTATCATACCCGATTTGGTGTAAATCGGTATTTGAGTTTTCTGCTTCCACTTTAATGTAATCACTACCAATTTCTATAACTTCGTAAAAATGTTCATTACTAGTACGTGATTCATAGAAAGATAATCCTGATTGTTCTTCCACGTATTCCACAAGGTCATAAGTGATTTGATGGTTCGCACCAATTTTAAAATAATCGTTCAAATTCTCTGTTACCCCATCTAGGTTAAACCGAATTTCATTACCAGTAGTGGTAACGGAAGAAACATTTGGAAATGATTTTTTTTCTTGAACTGCCGCTTCCACATAATAGGAATCGGATTCGTATTCAATTTTGATTTTCCCACCCACAGGAGTTTCTATTTGGTTTAAACTCCAAGCCTGTGGATAAACTTTGTTGTAGCCCCAAGCATCCCGATTGTTTTGGGTATAGGAGGAGGAAGTGTTAAAGTATGAGAATTTATAGGGCGGAATCACTTGTATTCCCTGTTTTCCTTTGAAATTTACATTTCTGAGTGCCAGCCGCCCCTTTCCGGCCGCATCCGAATTATAGGAGCCTTGTGCCAAAGAATAATCATAATCCATCTCAATGACTTGCTGCGCTTTTGCTTCAAGGCCAGCTCCTTCGATATCCTTGATGTCTAGTACGTTTTGATGAGTATGTATATCTATTTGTTCCGGTAGGATCGGTTTTATAAAAATAGTACTGTAGGTATTTAAAAGTTCTCCTGATTGGATGTCGTAAACCTTACAATCCTTAAGTATGCTATTCTCATTTAGATAACCGGATTCTGTGTTTAGGAGGTTTCCTGATGCTTTGTTTAAGGTGAAATCTTGATTTTTAAGAAGCAATACCCGATCTAGTTTTAGGGTTCGATTTTTTGGTAATTCAAAATACCTTGAAATACCTCCTTTAAATTCATAGTATTTGTCATCGCCAAGTTGAATGACATTCCCATTTGAATCGTATCCTATGTCAGGTAATCTTCCAAATTGTTTGAACACCTTTTCCCTAGTCCATTTTTTGGCATAGGTTTGAGGGTTAAAAGTCCCCAATCCCGGATTCCATTTTAAATCGGAAACGTTTACCTCATCGGCAGAAGTGTTGTCTTCCCGAAGGCTTTTAACGAACAATGCCGTATGAGTTCTGGTTTTAACCGCATCCAGATAATAAATTTGTTTGCGGCCCCATGCATAGGAGTACGTGATTTCTCCGGTTTCGGAATCCGTATCCTCCTGGTAACGACCGCTAGGAGTTTTCCAGACATACCCATCACTCCATTTTCCGTATTCAAATTCTACCCAATATCCTTGATCATTAGTATCGAACCTACCATTACCGTTCAGATCTATATAGTCGGGCCCGGTTACCCCCGTTAGGAGCCAATGGGTTGCGTAAGGGGTGTTTTTTTTGAGTTCAAAGAAATTTTGGTCTTCCAAACCTGGATTTTTGAACGCTTTATAAATGTTTTCAAAATTGTAAACAGGTAAGGAGTAGTGATAGGTACGCCCATCGGCAGTAGTAATTCTATAAGCACCTATTCCTTCATCGAGGAAGACATTGGTATTGGTCCTATCTAAACCTAAAGCTTCATGGATAGGACTTACACTTGCATCTCGTATTTCTTTATTGGTAAAAGTTTCAATAAAGTTGCCTTCTCTTTTTTGGTTTATATTTCCCGTGTACAGGCTATTCGAATTGGTAAAGGTATTCGTCTCCGATGTAGCAAAGGAATTTAGCACATTGTCACTGTTAATAGCTGAATTTGGAAGGCTCGGATTCGAAATCTCAGAGGTCTCCAACCTAAGAAAGGAATTGTAAGCGTTGTCCATGGTGAAATTTACCTTCTTTAGGGCGTCCCTGTTAACATTAATTCCTGACGAAACGGCTGTCTGATACTCGGCAAGGTCGTTGTTTAGATACTGTAGGTATAGATTGTCCTGATTTCTATTGGATCTGCCTCTGGCCGCTAGATTAAGCTCGGTATGCAGGTAAGGTTTCAATACTCCAGAAAGACCTTGGGCCGATACAGCGTAATTATCATAACTAGGTAGCACTAAATTGCTGTTGTCAATCAAATTATTTGGGTCTATCAAATCCTCCAATTTTGTCGTTTCATCGTACCTTGGAATGGTAGTGACATCCATAAAAGTGTTTTCATACATTAGTTTGGAAGGGCCACTGCCGTCATCGTATGGCTTTCCCCTGTTGGCCAATACCGGGTTTAAGATACCAGAAGTGGAAAATCGATCGTACTTAAAAAGGGAGTAACTTAGTTTTTGTTGTCCATAGCCAACATAAAACATGTAAATAGGTAAATAAAAGTTTAAATGAGATTCAACAACCCTCCAATCACTACTTGATACTCCGTTGGATGTTACCGATATTCCTATACCTCTGGCATTTCCTCTTCCATTAACAGAAATTCCTTGAGAACTGAAGTCTACTCCAAGTCCGTAACTAGAAGTGGAGGTCGACACCCCTCCCGATAACCCTGAGTTATAGTTATAATTTAGTCCTGCACCTATGGTAGTACCTACCCTATTAATGGCGTTGGAACCATAGCCTATTCCAATACCATTGGTTGATATCGTAGCACCAAAAGCACCATTTCTCCCCCCCCAACCTTTAGAGATACTCGCGCCATTTGTACCAAGACTACCTGAAATACCGCCTACACTTGCCTGGACATATCCCCCTAAGGACTTGTTGGAGCCCCAGGACAACCCTAGACCAACAGAAGTACTTGCATTTATCGAGACTCCTACACTAAGATTGTAATTGGTCTGTTGGAAACCGGCATCATAGAAAAATTCACTTAGTTCTGTTTTTCCCCAATCATCTGGGTATCCGTTGACACCTCTGTTAATAGCACCGGGATTTAGACTCCACCCCAAACCTGTCCAAGAAGCTTCTTGATCCATTGCAATGCCCGCATGGTAGGCCAGTGATAAGGGATAGCCACCTTCGGGAGAGGGTACGTTGAGTAAAGGAAGAACATAACTCATGTCTCCCGTAACTAGGTTCACCATATCAGTAGCATCTACCGGTTCAAAAGCCGCTGCTTCAGGAGCATTGGGCCCATTGTTCGAAGCAAACAAGTAGTTTACCGGAAACAAACTGGGTAAAAATGCAATGACCAAGCTGATGGCCATTACCTTATGAGAGAATTTTGTTTTTTTGGTCATAGTCTGATGCGTATAAATCGTATGCTGTTTCTTTTACTGTTTTATAAAAAGGATATGCTAGGTTCTTCTTTAATGGCTTTTGTAGGAATCTTAAACCCTACCTCCCCCGTATTCAGGCCAATATCTTCAATGGTGATATGGAAAAAGTCTTCTTCGAGTAATTTCTTATTTCTAGGGTAGACAAATAGCATATTGGTACCACCACCCATACCGTATAATCTTGGGTATACATAATCTGCCAGTTCCACCGTGTCCTTGGTCTTGCTAAACAGATGCACTTTTTCGCCCATGCCAAAGGCCAATTGGTTCACCATGGTCCCGAACTCGTTTCGGTTACCCGCTAGGCCGGTCAACACCTCTTGCTGGTTTTTGGCCAGGGTCACATTAAAATAGAGGTACTCATGGTATTTTTTTCTCAAGCTATCTATTTGCTCTTTTGTAGCATCCTCGATCGCTTCTTGCGCTACCAGCAAATCGGTAGGACGATAGGTAAGGGTGAAGTCTACCCCGTTTACGGAGCGCTGCTGTACCAGGCCATTGTCCGCACCCTGTACATAGGCCATCAGTTCCTCTTTGCTGTTAAACGTCTTTTGTTGGCAGGCAGTGAACAGCAGTATCAGGGATAGCATCCCGGCCCACTCTCTGGCCCTTCCCAACGAGGAGGGAAAATGTTTTAATAGCCTATTTACCTTCATATTGTTCGTTTAGCCCTTCCAATACTTTAGGAGTCAGGTCGGAGGCATCTTCGGCGTACATGATATTGCCACTGCCACCGGCCCCGAAAATGATACGATAGCCATTCGCTTTCCCATATTCCTTTACATATTCATTGATATCGTTTACCACGGTCTGGGTCATTTTTTGATCTTCCTCTTGTATCTGTTTTTGTATGGCTTGTTGGTAATTGTTCAGTTGTTGTTGTTTGTTGGCCAACAATTCTTGCTTGAGCTCGATCTCCTTTTCGCTCATTCCCGAACGCTCTTTTTCATAGTTCTTGAGCTCGTTCTGCCAGTTAGTTACCAAACTATCTACATTGGCCTTGAGTACTTGGGTCTTTTTATTGAAGGTCTCTCGCTCCACCTTGGTGCGTTTGTAACCTTCCAACAGTTTGTTGACGTCCACGTAGACGAGCTCTTTAGAGGAACGTAAAACAAAAAAAGAGGCTACACTGGCTACCAAGGCCAAGATCGCTATCGGCAGGGAAATTTTGTTCATGTCAGTTGGCTTCCTATTGTTGGTCTTCTAGCTTTGCGATACGCTGTCGCAACCGCTGCTGCTCAGCTTGCTGTTGTCTGATCAATTGAAACTGTTCTTCTTGGATACTGTCTTGCTCCATAACATAGAGTGTGAGTTCCTCGATTTTTTCGAGCAGTTTGAGGTTCATCGTTTTGAGGTGTACCCCTTCGGTTTCCATTTCCTTTGCGGAAGGGATATTGGGCAGGTGCCCATGGAGGTCGATGTACCGCTGTACTTCTTCCAGGCTACGCAGGGCGTAGTCGTCGTAAAAGACATAGTCGGGCGCAACGGCACCGTTCAGGTCCACGGTCACCTCCTGTGCATGGATGTGGCCCTTCACCGTAAGGGGCGCATCGGGGGCCGTGGTGCCGATCCCCACATTGCCCGAACCGTAGTGGATGCCATTGTTGTTGGTGGTCCAGGCACCGCCACCGCCTACGGGGTCGTCCACCCCATTGGTCAGTTCTTGGATGGTGGGTTCGCTCCCGTCCACTTTTTCGAACCTGGGGGCGTAGTAGAGCATATTCTCACCGGTACCGCCCGTATTATTAAAACCACAGACCACGGAGAACTCCGAAGTGGTCGTATTAAAGCGATAGGGCGCGGGACCGGAAAGGTTGGCCACCCGTACCCCCTGCACATTGTAATAACCCCTGGTGGCCTCATAGTCGGTGGTCGAGGTCATGCCCTTTACAAAACCGACCATCAGATACCAGGTATCAGCGGCAGGGGCGTTCCCCCAATTGAAATAGGGGTCCTTGCCAGGGTTGCCGTTGGCATCCAGAAAATCGATGGTAGCAGGCCCTCGCAGCAAGGTGATGGGCTTGCCCCCGTTGCCATTGAAGATCTTGACCCATACGCTAAAGCGGTAATCGCTCTGGGTATCGATCTGGGCGGTCGTAAAATCGGGCACGGTCTCCAAGCCCTTGAACACGTTGGGTGCATTGGGGGCCATACGCCATACCGGCGCATCCTGGCCAAAGGGGTTGGGCGCTTCCTCGATGATGTTTTGGTCCGCCCCGCCCAATTGTTTGAACCCCGGGGTCAAGTCGGTCGGCTGCCCCACCGTCCAAGTGCTGCTGTCGATAAGGTTGCCCTGGCCAAAGGCGGGGCCAAAACTGCACAAAAGGGTGAGGGCGGTCAGATAGGTAAAAATAGTTTTCTTCATCGGATTCATTTTGTATTACGGGTTGTTATGTGTTTTTGTTATTCTTGTATTCCAGTTGGTACTTCTACTTATAATAGTTATGCTTCTTCAACGCATGTAATATCTTATGTTTGAACTGTGCTATCCTGAGCTACTTAAAATGAGAGATGTGACAAAAATAACGGCTCCTACTGTAATAAATGTGCAGGGAAGTACTTTTTTACCATGGCTGCTTTTGTCCTCCAATAGTAACGTCTTTATGGGGCTTTGCCCATGGTCCCGATTATGTGTCAAAAGGGCCGGTTTTGGGTCGGGGGAGACCGGTACACTTTTCTATTTTTGCCAGGGGACATTCCTTGTTCATTGACAAAAGCTACTAGGACAGCGAATACGATGGTCGCGGCATAATGCGTTCATATTTATTGGTCTGTATTAACTTATAGTAATATTCGTTTTTTGATTACTTTATGTATTATCGTATTACCTGCGAAAAACCATGTGCCATAAACTGGGCTTTAATGTACATTTCGATGCATACTATGGGATCTTCAATGTCCTTGATACGTTCGGATAACTCATGATTTTGTATGAACTTGATAAAAAAAGGTATTTGAAGATGATGCGGAAGCGACCGGATAGGGATGACCTTGAAATCCTTGTCCGACCAGAATAAACGCCCTTTGGTATCCATAAAGAACATGGTGCCTTCTTTTAGCACTGTTGCAATGTGCAATAGGTTTTTTTTACGAGTGGAAGAACCTTTGTATTTCTGTATCATTGGAATCATTTGCTATACGTTGATCTTGTTCTTCAATTTTGCTAGCTCTTTTTCCGACAAGGGTTTAAAGAGTTCCACTAATTGCCTAACATCACTGAATATTCGCTGGGAAAGTCTGGTGTTCAGTTTCCGGTCCCCGTATTCTATCATTTTCACGTAAGTGGTGGTACTGTTGTACTTCCTTGCCAAGCTTGTAAACTTGCCTTGTAGCAGCGAAAGTTCCTCCTCGGTGAAATGTTGGTCCATTTTTATATATTTGTTCAGCTAGGTAAAACAAAAAAATAAAATTGTATCTTTGTTTTATGGTTTCAGGTGCAATATTGATCTTTTTTATCAAAAAAGCAAGTTTTTGTAAGAAATTTAGCCAGGAAAAGTAAATGACCGGGAACGAACTACGCGCCAAGCGCAAATCATCGGGATGGACCCAAGCAGAGCTTGCCCAAAAACTAGGGGTAAGCAAGGGAACGATCATCAATTACGAGAAAGGTAGGACCATTCCCGAATCCAAGACCAAAATCCTAGCGGCCGTTTTCGATCTGAAGGAGGAAAGAGAATACAAGGTGGAGCATCTACTTTCCCTGCTCAGTCCTGATCTCAGATCCAGTGCCAAAAAGGTGCATAACCCGGCACGCTATGTTTTGGAACTAGTGCTCGGACATATCGATCCCGAACTGCTAGTAAGCCATATCGATAAGAACAGGGACATTTTTTTCCAAATGGACGAGTTCAGATTGCTCTCCAAGAATGCGGTCGGGATGGATGAAATAGAAATGTTAAAGATTGAAATAAAGACCATCAAACAAAAGTTGGACGGGTTGACAAAGGAAAACTAGTCAATCACCTAGCCGTAATCGAATCCGTTTAATCTCCTGGCTTATCTCCTCAATTTCTTTTTTCTGTTCTTCCTGTTCCTTCAGCAACTTTTCATGAAGGCGTTGGCGTATCAGTTGTATTGAGGAGCCTTTAAGAACGTCCTGTTTTTCCAAACGTTCAAGCTGTTTTTTTCTATCTTTCATCAAGTTTGTCTAACGCTGGATAAATAATCTCTTCCTCATACAAGTCTTGATTTCGGACATGCCCTTTTTCCACTGCATCTTCAACCATAAGCCCCATTATATAACGAATCTTTGCCTTTAACTGACCGTTGGTTATCCATCTGGAAAATCGTACTCCGTACGACAGTGACACAGAAACAATTATCATGGAACCGTAATAGAAAGCCGGATGGAAGTCTTTGTCACTAAACGGGTTAAGCGACCAAATCAAGAAGTAAAATCCGATAAAACCAGTCAGGAAGGCAAAGACCTTAAAACTCTTTACCAGTCCTTGGGGCATAAAACCACTGGCGTAGTAAAGTAAAATGGCCATTACAATGGCGAAAATCGGAAAACCTACGGAAAAGAGAAAGCCTTCCATAGTTTTGAAACCAAAAACACCCTCGACACCAAGGTTGTTAAATGGTATGTGAATGAAAGGGGCGATAAAACCTGTAAGAAAGACCGCCCCTAAAAATAAATTAGTTCCCTTTGTTACCAGGGGTTTCAACTTTGTCTCTGTCGATTCCATAAATGTTGTCCGTTTCTGCGTTACTTTCCTTTTCGCAAGAAACAAATCCGATTGAAATCACAGCCACTACGAGTGCCATTAACAGTTTTTTCATTTTAGAAGTATTTTAAGGTTAAACCTCCTTAAGTTACTTCCCTAAGCGCCAACAAATTCGGAAGCGCATAAAAAATTGTTAGACAGTTCTCAACGAAAAAGAGCTTACAATATAGAGGTTCAGAAAACATCGGGATTAAACAAAAACCTTAGAAAAATTAAGTTTTTCCATCGTTGTGCCCTTTTTTCGTTTAAACGAATCAATTCCCCGTTTAACGACACATAAAGCAAAGAAATTAATTCCAATCCTGTATTAGGTGGGTTTCATATTGATGGGTAATTCAAGTGGAATCTCCCTACTTTATTGTCTCGACAACTTCTTTTTTAGTAATTACTCCTTCCATATCGTTTCTACAGTATTAAAGATAATATTTCCATTAACGCTATGTGAACGGAGGATTTCAGAAATTTTTATTGACAAACCTCTTTCTGCAATTCCTGGCACTAAGGGTTCCGCACTTTTAATTTCAATTGATTTTCCTTTCTTTGTAGCCTTCCCTAACAACTAATCAAACATAATTTCTTCAGAAGGGGTTTTGAAAATTAAATCGATTCGATTTAATTGTGGTAGCAAAGTAAACTGCATTATAAATCGGTCATTTTTCCATACTATTAGGAAAGGGTTATCATCAAAAGTGCATTCTTTTAAGGTTCCCTTTGGTAGAAACTGTTTTAGTTCCATCTGACAAGGTTTCTTTCACCTGCTTTACTATGGAATCTCTTTTTAAAATTTGTTGGGGAGGACCGTAATTTTCTACTATTTGGTTGTAGAAAGTTTTGTCCATATTTTCATACATGGAGAAGTTAAATGACTTGATTATATCTTTATCATCTGTTTCAAAGGCTATTGTATGATATTTTTTAGAATAGTACTGTTGCGTTAAGAAATGTTCAATCGTTTAAATATATAGTAAATACGGTATCTACCGGACGTTCCTTGATTTTTTGATTTGAATTGACGACTAGCTTTGGCAAAAGCCAAAGTTATGAATACGGGTAAATATGT
>CALLVX010000196.1 GCA_938010765.1 uncultured Flavobacteriaceae bacterium
CGGCCATGAATTTAGCAAACCTTCAATTTCTTCTGTGGCACCGGTATCAATAGGTCCGTTGGCAAAACGAAATGCCTCTGAAGGGCCATAGCTTTCTCGCGAAGTGTACCACGCCGTTTTCGCAGCTTCGAAATTTGTATCTGTTGGATCGTCAACAAAGGCATCTATGGCCGTTTGCAGTGCTTTGGCATCGGTTAAGGCATCTTGGTAATTGACCAAAACCAAGGCGGCGTAATTTTCAATAGCATCTGCCCGTACAAGGGCCACAGGTTCGGTAGGCGTCGACGGCCCGTTGTCATCGTTGGAGCATGCTACTAGTAAAAAAGTGCAGGCGGCCAGCACATAAGATTTGAAAGAGTATTTGTTCATCATGTTTTTATTTAGACTATTTAAAAATAATAAAGCAAATATATTGGGAGGATTTAGGAACACCAAAATTATTTAGAATTAATTTAAATAAAATTTGCTGGAGTCAGTTTTGGGTTTAAATTTGCAACTCGAAAACACTATTCATAACAAGTCTAAATTAATATACCATCGAAATGAGAAAATTACTTTTTATATTACCAGTGTTAATAGGAGGGCTTGTTGCCTCTTGTAGTTCCGATGACAATGACCCTTTACCCGCAGTTGCCACCTGTACCGATGGTATTCAAAACGGTGACGAGACCGGCGTGGATTGTGGTGGTACCTGCACACCCTGTACAATAGCCATAGACAACCCTGCGACTTATGTATTTGAAAGAAATGGGGAGTCGACAGTGAGTTTTAGCGGGCAAACGACCCGTATTTCAATGGGGCAAGAGATTTTGGATGCCTTCAAGGAAACGACAAGTACTTCGGAAAAACTGCAGGCCATGTTTGCGCATGTCGAAGGGGTCGCGGACTTTGCGGATGCCGACTTAAATGTCTCCGATAAAAGTGTGCGTAGTAAAACGGCAGCTTCGGCCGACTATTTTTCAGGAAATGCCACTGACCAAGCGTTGATCAAGGCCGATTTTGAAGGGTGGATTAATGCACAGGTGAGCGAAGTATTTCCCAATTGGGGTGTTGCCGCGGCGGCGGGCACTGCAGGTCAAATTGCTGATGGCTCCTCTACACGGTATATAAATGCGAAAGGGTTGGAGTACAACCAAGCGTTCAATAAAGGATTGATCGGTGCCCTGATGGCCGATCAGGCGTTGAACAACTATTTAAGCACGGCAATTTTAGATGAAGCCGACAATCGCGCCAACAATGACGCGGGTACTCCTGCCGAAGGAAAAACATATACGACCATGGAGCATAAGTGGGACGAAGCCTATGGCTATGTATATGGCGCAAATGCCGACGCTGCTGATCCGAATGCCGATTTGGGCGCCGATAGCTTTCTAAATAAATATGTTGGCAGGGTAGAAGGGGACGATGATTTTGCCGGTATTGCCGATGCTATTTTCCAAGCTTTTAAGTTAGGACGTGCGGCAATCGTTGCACAAGACTATACTGTGCGTGATGAGCAAGCAGAGATTATCAAGAAAAAAATATCGGAGGTATTTGGTATTCGATCTGTATACTACTTGCAACAGGGTAAAAATGCCATTGAACAGGAAACCCCCGACTATGGCGGTGCTTTTCATGACCTATCGGAAGGCTATGGTTTTATTTACAGCCTCCAATTTACGCGGAAACCAAACTCGGCCGACCCATACTTTTCCAAAGCGGAAGTGGATGCATTTTTGGTTGACCTGATGGATGATGGCCCCAACGGACTCTGGGATGTGACCCCGGCCACCCTGGACGCTATTGCAGAGGCTATTGCGGCACGTTTTGATTTTACATTGGCAGAAGCAGCTGAATAATACTATTTGTTTACAAAAAGCAGTCTTTTTTTAATAAAGTTACGACTGCTTTTTCTATTTTTGCTTAATTAGAATAAATAAGAATAAGGAATGAAAAAAGTATTTTGTTTGTTGGTTTTTTCAGTGCTGATTGCCGCTTGTTCCTCGGACAATGGAGGAGGGACTCCCACGGATGATGTGGATCCGGGTCCTGGCCCGGTTAGTTTCGATAGAGCCCCTTTGCTGGTGAATTGGGCCGATAATATTATCATTCCTTCTTATGAAGCCTTTGGAGCTGAACTTACAGCGCTCGAAACAGCATTTGATACGTTCAAAGCCAATTCAAATGGAGACAACTTGGTCGCATTACGAGCAGCATGGCTTTCTTCTTACAAGAGTTGGCAACGGGTTTCCATGTTCGAGATAGGGCCGGCGGAGACCGTTGGGCTTCGGTTAAATATAAATACCTATCCTACAGATACCGAAAAAGTAGATGCGCATGTAACTTCGGGAACCTACGACCTCACATTGCCCTCCAATAGGGATGCAAAAGGATTTCCCGCCTTGGATTATTTGATCAATGGTTTGGGAGATACCGATGCGGAAATCGTTTCCAAATACAATGCCGCCGACAAAGAAGCACTCATAAATTATATGGGAGCACTTCTCGGAGATGTAAAAACGCTCACCAATCAGGTAACGGCAGAATGGAAAGCGACCTATAGGGATACTTTTGTTGCAAATGACGGTGCTTCGGCCACCGCCTCCGTAGACCGTTTCGTCAACGATTACATTTTTTACTATGAGAAGTTTTTAAGGGCAGGCAAAATGGGAATTCCCCTAGGAGTCTTTTCAGGAAGTGTGCTTCCGGAAAAAGTAGAAGCATATCACGGGAGCGATGTTTCCAACGCATTATTCTTAGAAGGCCTTAATGCGGTTCAAGATTTTTTTAATGGTAAAAAATTTGGTGAGAATAAGAATACCACAGGTGAAAGTCTTGCCTCTTACTTAGATGCCTTGAACACGGTAAAAGACGGTGAAGACTTGAACGAGCGCATCAACAACCAATTTAATACAGCACGCAATTTGGTCTCGGCCTTGGCGCCTTTTAAAGAAGAAATTGAAACGAACGCCCCGGCGACCGCCATGCTTTTGGCATATGATGAGGTACAAAGAATAGTGCCTTTGTTAAAGGTAGATATGGTATCTGCCATGAGTATCAGTATTGATTTCGTGGATGCCGACGGCGACTAAGATGATCCGTTTTCTAAAGAAAAATAATAACAAGTCCGTTGAGACCGCCCCTTTGGCGGTCTTTCGCATTTTCTTTGGTCTTATGATGTTCATCAGTATTGTCCGTTTTTGGAGCTTTGGCTGGATCGACAAACTATACGTACAACCACAATTCTTTTTCTCCTATTATGGTTTTGAATGGGTAAAACCAATGGGCGAGTTTACATATTTGATTTTTAGTGTTTGCGGTATTGCGTCGCTTTTTGTTGCTTTCGGATACCGATATCGCATCGCAATAGTGGTTTTCTTTTTGAGTTTTACCTATATCGAGTTGATGGATAAGACCACCTATCTAAACCATTATTATTTCATCAGTGTCCTTTCTTTTTTGCTGATTTTCTTACCTGCCAATGCGTACTTCTCCGTAGATGCGTTCAAAAACCCCTCGAAGGCATTTCAACAAGTTCCCGCGTGGACGATGAATAGCATAAAACTTCTTTTAGGCATCGTTTATTTCTACGCAGGGCTCGCCAAGTTGAATTCCGATTGGCTGGTAGATGCCATGCCCTTAAAAATATGGTTGCCCTCAAAATTTGACGTGCCGTTGTTAGGCGAACTTTTTCATTTGGAATGGGTGCAATATGGTTTCAGTTGGGGAGGAGCTCTTTACGACCTTTGCATTCCCTTTCTGCTCTTGTACCGCAAGACCCGACCTTGGGCATTTGTAGCCGTGGTGATTTTTCATGTACTCACCCGCATATTATTTCCAATAGGCATGTTCCCCTATATCATGATTGTTTCAACGCTGATTTTTTTCGATGCCGGCATACATCATAAGATCTTGTCCTATATTCGGCCTTTGTTTAAACTGGGGAGAACCACATTTAACAACGGAAAAGTCTGGGGAATGGGCGAACATCCTTCCAAGGTATGGGTACGCCCGGTGTTGATTGCGTTTTTTACGGTACAGCTATTCCTTCCCTTTCGGTACATGCTGTATCCCGGAGAGTTGTTTTGGACCGAGGAAGGGTACCG
>CALLVX010000197.1 GCA_938010765.1 uncultured Flavobacteriaceae bacterium
GGAATAAATGCCACGATTTCCATTTCTATTATATCTTTGTCAACTACACTGTACATAAAGGGGTGTTTTGGAATTGTTTATGTTTTGCAACACAAAGTTCCGCAACCCTTTCTTTAGATCCAAAAAAGTTAAATCACTTCACTAGTAAACTACCTCGGGGCGAGCATACGAGGCATTAAAAGGGAATTTAACATTGATTTCGACGCAAGCCTGTCTGAATACTTGTCTTTCAGCCGTCGGAGCATTATAAATCTCGATGATCGCGTAAATGATGTATACATCAAATTATTGAAGATATGAGGCAACAAAGTACCTTGACATTATCATAGGAAGCAAGATGAATTACTCCATAGTCCAAGCGGAAATCTTTTTTTTTGAAATTGAACCTTTAGCCTTTGTTTAATTTTCTCATCCTATTGGCGAATTTTTCGATTCCTTTTCCCTCCCCCGTTTTAATATATCTTCCGGTTCTAATCTCGCATCCGCTGCACCATCCCTTAAGGGAAACATCGTTTAATTCGTTCAAATAACTTTTAAAATTTACTAATTTCTGGGGTTCGACCGTGCAGTGACAAATGAACGATTCGGTCAAGAGTTTTAGTTCCTCCACCCTGGCATCTCCCAACATCAAACGAAGCTGCAAGGGCCCAATTTCGATTTCATCCGAATGAATGCGATGTGCTTTTCGTTTCTTTACCAAACCTAGATTTGTACGTTGCAATATCCCGTCTTTATTTTTCATCCTGTTTTAGGATGATGGTGAGAAATGTTCTTCTTCATCGGCCGGCTCCAAGGCCATTACCAGTTCCTCTAATCGAGTACGGTCAAATTCTTTTTCGAAAGGTTTCATGGCCTCAGGCCCCAAAATTTTCCGCAGTTCCTCCCGCACCCGTTCACTTCCTTGGTCGGCAAGAAGGTTGACCATAGCATTGGCGAAAAGCTGTTTTCCACGCTGAAATGAAATGGTATCATATTCTTTTTCTTCTTTGGTCATACCAGGAGTAATTGTAATATTTGTAAGATAAAGATAATAATATAATCAGTTATTTCCTTCTTTTAATCATATCGACAGCTTTTTGTTATAAATTTTGATGCTGATCTGAGACCGGCAGTTGTAGTAAAATTGAACTTGATTTTTTGTGGTTAGATCGGCCTTAGGCTCTCTTTTGCTTTGTAGACTCCTTTCAAAAAGTTCCAATACTTCCTGTAGATCCGCGTAAAACTCTTGTTCATTTTTCTCGCCAAAATCCTTAGCGGTACTTTGAGCTTGGCATGGTTTGAACAGAAATGCATGGCACAATCACTTTACCCCCCATAGCGGCGGCGGATCAGAGCATCGCAAAAGAGTTTGAACGAACACTTATCAATTTCGGTATAGGAATACATGATAGCTCTTCGGCACTAGTACCCTGTTACCTTAACGAAAAAAAACCTTTGCGCTATTGTCTACCGGTACTTGGAGTATTGCCCTAAATCCGTTTTACGACAAACGAATAACAAAGAACGACCTTCAAAGCAATTGCCTGAATTATATGAGGGTCGATGGCCATGCGGTACGTGCAGCGCGCCTCTTCCTAGGGGGCGTGTATAAAAAACAGGTTGCCATGCTTACGGCCTTTTTTTAAAAACCAACCACCTATCATAAAAGTGTCTCTTTTCAAAAAACCATATACGAGCAACTTATGTTAGTTCCAAAACCATCGCTTATTCAAGGTTCTGAAACAAGTGCGGGTTTAAAAGTAAAAGAGACCAACCTAACACCCTTCGTATCGTTTAAAGAAGCCTATCACCAGATGATGATCGAATTGGTGGCACAGCAGGAAAAAGCGCTCAGAACGGCTATTGGGGAAAGTCCCGTTCAGAAAGTGTATATTGATGGTGGTTTTGCAGACAATGCGGTATTTACAAAGCTCTTGGCATTGCGATTCCCCGAACTAAAAATACGTACCACTGTATCCCCTCTAGGCTCGGCTCTGGGAGCTGCTATGGTACTTTCGGAAGATGCCTTGCCCAACAAGTTTTTAAAACGCACCTATCAGATGAAAAAGCTCAAACCAAAAAAATAAAAGACTAATAAAGCGCCTATGGCCCTATCCTATAATCCGAACTACCCATCTATTGAAGACCTTCGCCAGAAGGCCAAAAAACGGGTGCCAAAATTCGCCTTTGAATACCTCGACGGGGGCTGCAATGAAGATGTAAACCTCCAAAGAAACACGACCGATATTCGAAAGGTAGAACTACGACCCCAGTACTTACAAAAGCACCAAGGGTCTCATATGAAAACCGAACTATTTGGCCATACCTATGATGCTCCTTTTGGCATCGCTCCAATTGGGCTACAAGGCCTTGTATGGCCAAATGCCGGGGAAATTTTGGCCAAGGCGGCCCACAAGCATAATGTCCCTTTTATACTAAGTACGGTCAGTACCACGAGTATTGAGCGGGCCAGTGAACTCACCGAAGGGAAATTTTGGTTTCAACTGTACCACCCCGCAAAAGATAGTTTACGCGATGATATCCTAAAACGTGCGCAGGCGGCAAATTGCGATGTGTTGGTACTGCTCTGTGATGTGCCAACATTCGGTTTTCGCCCACGCGATATTCGAAACGGCCTTTCAATGCCACCAAGAATGACCCTAAGCAACATTCTACAGATACTGGGGAAACCAAACTGGGCCCTAAATACCCTGAAACATGGACAACCCAATTTCGCCACGCTAAAACCGTATATGCCAAAGGATTTGGACATGAGCAAACTTGGGCAATTTATGGATAAAACATTTTCCGGTAGATTGAACGAGGAAAAGATAAAACCGATCCGCGACCAATGGAAGGGAAAGATTATCCTAAAAGGGGTCGCCAGCGAAGAAGATGCAGAAAGAGCCGTAAAATTAGGGCTCGATGGCATCATTGTTTCCAACCACGGTGGGCGACAACTCGATGCTGGCACCTCGACGATCAAACCTTTGGTTCCCATTGCAAAGAAATATGGGGGCAAATTAAAAGTGATGATGGATAGTGGTATGCGCTCGGGACCGGATATCGCCAGAACCATAGCCAGCGGGGCAGCCTTTACCTTTATGGGCAGGTCTTTTATGTACGGCGTTTCGGCCTTAGGTGCCGAAGGTGGCGATCACACCATTGGCCTACTCAAGACACAACTACAACAAGTAATGGAACAAATCTGCTGTGAAAGAATCTCAGACTTTCCAGATCATTTGGTGTAAATCGACCTAATCTTTCTTTACACTTAAAACCAAAACCGGTATAGTCGAATAAAATTCTGCTTTCAATACCGTATTTTTTTCCCATAAGATTTTAAAGAAGCCGCGCTTTCGTCGGAAAACACAAAGTAAGTCTGGGCGTTGCGATTGAAAATGCTCTAGTACCCCAAGATAGGTGGTGGGGTTCTCAGCAATGGTCAGTTGAGAGCTGATATCCATTAAGGCCGTATCGACCTTTAAATCATCATCGGTATAGCCCGGTGTTTTTACAAGTAATAAATTAACTGCGGCATCAAACTTGTTCTTGAAAGCCATCAACGGATCTAAAATGCGTTTTCTTTTAAGTACGCCCGATTTGAAAGCCGTTAAAATAGTTTTTAAAGGCTGCAACGTAGTTCCCTTCGGGACAATTAGGGTAGGAATATCGGTTCTTTTAATAATCTTGCCTGTGGTATTCCCTAAGTATAATTCTTCCTTAATATCGTTGCTATAAGGCGCCAGAATAATCAAATCGATACCCAATTCCTTGTCAATATTTTTTAACCCATCTACGATATCACCGTTATAGGTGGCTATCTTTATTTCTACATTCTTAGAATCGATCTTCGCAATCACCTCCTTAACATGTTCCTTACTATTTTTGGCAACCTTCTCACTAACATTCGATAGCCCGCCTGCTTTTGAGCTTACACTAAATACTTCCATCACAAATATTTTGGCGGCAAATACTGCGGCAAAATCTACAGCGTACTGCAAGGTCGCATGTGAATCAGGGTTGGTGCCAATAGGAACAAGAATGTTTTTCATAAACTTCTATTGATAAATTATATTATAAATTTACAACTAAAATAAACCTGTTAATGATTCGGACCGCAAAGATATCGGAAATCCCTGATATTATGAACTTATCCAAAGATTGTGCTGCCCATATGATCAAAAATGGCATCTATCAATGGAACGAACACTACCCTTCCCAAGCTGCTTTCGAAAAAGACCTAGAACGAAACGAATTGTTCGTGCTTGAAATTGATGGAATCCTAAGTGGTACGCTGGTGATTTCTACATTGATGGACGAAGAGTACATTCCGATAGCATGGTGCACCCCCAACGGAAACAATGTATATATTCATCGCCTATCCATCCATCCCACACATCAGGGAAAAGGGTTCGCTCAAAAATTGATGGATTTTGCCGAGCATAGAGCACGAAGACGGGGGTTTGTCTCGGTTCGTCTCGACACCTTCAGTCAGAATAAACGAAACCAAAAGTTTTATGAGACCAGAGGGTATCAAAAGCTGGGGGATATCTTTTTTCCCAAGCAAAGCGAGCATCCCTTTCATTGCTACGAATTGGTATTCTAATAAACATACACTTGGAGACCTCCATCAATTTTAAAAGCATCAACAAACTGGCTATTCCGGCTACTATTGCCGGTATTGCCGAACCCTTATTGTCGATTACCGACACCGCTATTGTGGGTAATATTTCTGTAGATGGCCTCGAATCTTTGGCCGCAGCCGGTATTGTGGGGTCTTTTCTATCGATGCTTATCTGGATTTTGGGTCAGACCCGAAGTGCCATTTCGGCCATCATCTCCCAATACCTTGGTGCGGGGCGGCTTGCCGAGGTAAAATCGCTTCCTGCTCAGGCCATCTTTTTAAATATTGCCTTGAGCATTTTAGTGTTGCTGTCAACGGTCTTTGTTGTCGAAGAGATTTTTCAGCTATTGAACGCCTCCGGTAAAATTCTTGCCTACTGCGTTAGTTATTACTCCATTCGCGTTTGGGGTTTTCCTTTGACCCTTTTCGTATTTGCTGTGATGGGCATTTTTCGCGGCTTGCAAAACACCTTTTGGCCTATGATGATCGCCCTTGTCGGGGCGGTCTTGAATGTACTCCTCGATTTTATGCTCGTCTATGGTATTGAAGGCTTTGTTGAACCCATGTATCTCGAGGGTGCGGCCTGGGCAAGCCTGATTGCACAAGGCATTATGGCAGTGATGGCTTTTGTACTCTTGGTCACCAAGACCGATATTAGTCTTCGGCTACGGCGGCCCTGGCATCCGGAACTCAAGAGACTGATCGGCATGAGCCTGAACCTTTTCGTACGCGCTTTGGCCTTGAACACGGCCTTGATACTGGCAGTTCGGGAAGCCACTGCCTTGGGTGATCGCTTTATAGGGGCACATACGATTGCCATTAATATATGGCTCTTAGCGGCATTTTTTATCGATGGGTATGGGGCGGCCGGTAATATTATGGGGGGGCGTCTATTGGGCGCAAAAGACTATACAGGCTTATGGAGCCTTGCCAAAAAAATTATGGTGTACGGGATTGGAGTAAGCGGTATCCTAGTCGTATTGGGGTTCCTATTTTATTACCCTATTGGCCGTATTTTTTCAAATGAAACAGTGGTTTTAAATGCTTTTTACAGCATATTTTTCATACTTATTCTTGGGCTTCCCATGAATGCTATCGCCTTTGTTTTTGACGGTTTGTTCAAAGGCTTGGGAGAAATGAAATACCTACGAAATACCCTTTTGGCAGCTACTTTTCTAGGGTTTGTACCCACGCTTTTCCTTGGAAAATATATGGGTTGGAGTCTCATGGGTATTTGGATCGCCTTTATCGTGTGGATGGCCGTCAGAGGAGGTGCTTTGATATGGAAGTTTCGCAGAAAATTTCGGCCCTTGTTACAAAACATGTAATTTTGAAATTGAAGTGTTGAACCACTTCATCGAACTAAAAGGAATCGAAAAAAGTACCCCGACCTCTTTTCCTTTTTAATAATATTCTATGGGCACTGACAGACAAAACGGAAGTCTTTATACAAGCATTACCAACAAGGTTGCAACGGTCGAATTTGGCCATCCTGCAGGAAACTCATTCGTTGCCGAATTACTCGATAGACTAGTCGCCGAATTACAAAAACTATCCGAAAATCCCGAGATTACCGTGATTGTTTTAAAGTCGGAAGGCGACCGTGCCTTTTGTGGCGGTGCCTCCTTCTCCGAATTGATGGCAATAGAAAACCTGGAAGAAGGCAAAGTCTTTTTTAGCGGTTTTGCCAACCTCATCAACGCCATTCGCAACTGTAAAAAGGTCATTGTTGGTCGCATTCAGGGCAAAACTGTTGGTGGTGGTGTCGGAATCGCGGCTGCTTGTGATTATACCTTCGCCTCTGTGGAAGCATCTGTACGCTTATCTGAACTAACGATTGGTATTGCTCCCTTGGTCATTGCCCCGGCCGTAGAACGAAAAGTTGGGAAAGCAGCTCTTTGTGAATTGTCATTGGCTCCCACGGAATGGAAAAATGCCTACTGGGCA
>CALLVX010000198.1 GCA_938010765.1 uncultured Flavobacteriaceae bacterium
AGGAAATGTATACCATAGGAAAGAAGGTGAAACTTCTTCAGTTGAAAGTAAGTTAGATTCGAAAAACACCTACGAAATTGAAATTAAGCTTACCAAAGAAGGACAACTTTTTATCCATGACGAGCTGATTGCCTTAGAGGAATTAGCAGCTTTTTTAGAAAAGTACAAGCCTGCCTCGGTTGAAGATGAAAAACCCCAAATGGTACGATCTGTGGTTTATGCAGAACGGGGTTCTTCTCAAAAGACCATCGAAAAGATTGATGAAATTTTGCGTAAATACGGCTCGGACACCATCAACATAGTGGGCGTCGATACTCGGTCAACAGCTGCCGGAGTAACGGCCGAAGAATTAAAAGAATATAAAAAATTACTGGAGAAATATTCAAAAACGAGGTACGGAGAGACAAGAGTACTGCTAAAAGAGGTAGAACGTGTTCAGGAATTATACCTCAAAATGACACCTGGTCAGCGAAGCGGTGTGAAACGTTTGGCCACATTTTCTGAAACGACTGTAAGAAAACAAGATGGCGCCACGAAAGCACAGCTGACGGAATACAATAAGATTGCCAAGAAATACAATGAGATGAATCGCAACAACATGTCGATAAAAATGAAAGATGTGGAGCGCTTGGAATACCTCTATAGCCTGCTAAACGAAACGCAGAAGGCCAACGCACAACCGTTTCCCGATTTCCCCCCAATGCCAGAGGCCCCGGAGGCACCCGAAGCCCCAGGGAACATGGAAATTGAAGAACGCGGAGCGCTGGAGGAAATTAGAGAAGTCGAAGAACTCGCGGAGGTTGAAGCACATATGGAAGCAGTGCCAAGACCGGATAGGGCAGCCGCACCCGAGGCAGTGGCGCACATGGAGATCATAGAGGAGTCTATAGCCATTCCACCACCACCACCTGCTCCCCAAGAACCCCTGGACCACGCAATCGAAATGGCCAAAAAAGGCGCCATCTTTTATTACGAGGGCAAAAAAATATCCGCTGACAAGGCGATTGAACTACTTAAGAAGAACAAGAGCATCAATATGGATAGTAGAAACTCCAATGGTAAAAAACCGGTCATAAAATTATCAAAGAAGCCCATTAAAATTGGCCACCTTGAAAAAATATATAAAAGGCATCGATTTCCCGGTCTATTGAAGTATGCTACCAGCCTAGCAAATAGGCAGGCCCAGTTTTATTTAGACGGTTCTATCGTGACTACTGCAGAAGGCCTTGCACTGATCAGGTCAAAAAAATACGCAAAAGTCGAGACCTTACCTTGGGTTTCCAAAACACCAGAGGTCCGAATTTATAGCAAGGTGTAGTTTTCTTGACACCCTCAAAATGTTAAAGCCCTATGAAAAGGGCTTTTTTTTGTAACAAATAGTATCCGGGTGCGGTCTAATGTAGTTGTACCGGATGGTACGAATTCATCAATCATCTACTGAACCCCGTTCAGTAACAAATCACAACCCTATGCTACAGCGATTTTTCATCCTCTGTTCTGGTGCAGATGTTGCCATTCTTAAAACCTGCTCGGAAGGCGAACAAAACAAATACGCAGGCATTGGCGCAACCGTATTCTTTACTGCCGTCATGGCTTTTATCGCTAGCAGCTATGCGCTTTATACCGTGTTCGATTCCGTATATGCGGCCGTGTTTTTTGGTCTTATTTGGGGACTCCTCATATTTAACCTTGATCGTTTTATTGTATCTACCATTAAAAAACGAGATCGTTTTTCGAGTGAGCTTTTGCAAGCAACACCGAGAATCATTTTGGCCATCATTATTGCCGTAGTAATTTCCAAGCCCCTGGAAATGAAGATTTTTGAAAAAGAAATCAAGCAAGTACTACTGGAGCAGAAAAATGAGCTTACGTTGGCCAATAAGCAACAGCTCGCGCAGCAATACACACCCAAAATAACAAAACTAAACCAGGACATATCGCTCCTAAAACAAGAAGTTCTCACCAAAGAGGCAGAAACCAACGCCCTGTACGACACCTACATTTCAGAGGCAGAGGGCAGAGCAGGTACCATGCTATTGGGAAAAGGACCCGTTTATGAAGAAAAACGCCAGAAGCACGATGCCGCCTTGAGCGAACTTTCGGAACTTAAAAAAGCTACTGCACAAAAAATTGGGGCCATCGAAACACAAATCGCTGCACTAGACAGTGAATACGCTACCGTGGTTAAAGACTCCCAGCCCATTATTGATGGTTTTGACGGACTCATGGCGCGTATCAATGCTTTGGGGAAACTCCCTTGGTTTCCCTCCTTTTTTATCTTTTTGTTGTTTTTGGCTATTGAAACATCGCCCATCATTGCCAAGTTGTTAGCTCCGAAGGGAGAATATGATCTAAAACTGAAAGATGAGGAAACTGCCCTAAAAACATGGATACGCCAAAAAGTACACCAGCGGGAACAGTTATTGGCCGCCGATACTTCCCTAAATGAAAAAATATACAACGAAATTTCGGAGGAAGAAGCCGTTTATGCTTATAAGAAGAAGAAGGCCGAAGAACTCATGCAACTGCAAGCAGATGCCTTTCATGATATGCAGGTGAAGTCCTTATAAGTTCAAGTGCAAGAATCAAGTGCAAGTTCAAAAGCTCGGTGCTTATCTAAGATAAATTCAAACACAAACGTCAAATACAAATTCAAGCTAGGATTGCCAAATGAAAAACAAACTGTCCGTCCGAGCTTATCGAGAATCCAATCGAAATGCGCTTCGACATGGCTCAGCGTGACAATAGCGTTCCTTTTTGTCTCATTGCCAAATGAAAAATCAACTGTCCGTCCGAGATTGTCGAGGAGACAATCGAAATGCGCTTCGACATGGCTCAGCGTGACAATAGCATTCCTTTTTGTCCCATTGCCAAATGAAAAATCAACTATCCCTCCGAGCTTGTCGAGGGCCTGCTTGAAAGAACAAAAAAATAAATTCAGATTCAAACGCAACTACAAACTACTGATTACTTAATACCGTTTATTGTTCACTTCGTACCAACACCACCCAATCTTCTTTTTCTAAACTTGGAGGTAATCCGAGCCCTTGCACTGCGCCCCCCTTTATTTCTTGAACAGAACCTTGATGTAGTTCCCCACCTTGTAAGGGATCGTACCAGTGTACGGTAAAATTCCCTGTGACACCTTCTAAATCAATGGTTTCAGCGCTTTGAGGGCCCGGTATATAGGCTGCATACACGGCTCCCTTTTTTTGAAAACAGTAGCCTTTTTTTGCACTGAGCAAATCGTGTTGGGGTTGCATTTCCCAATACGGTAGGTGTTTCTCAAAAAATAGCATGGCATGGTGCGTCAATTCCCATAAACGGTCGGTAGTACGCCAGTCTTCCGTATTAAGATCATTATACGTGTTGTGCGCGCCGTAATACCATTCGACTCCTGCCGCGCCTGATAACAGGGTGCCCCACAATACATACTTTCGCAAGCTATCATGTTCGGGATCAACAGCATCGGGAACCGCCCCCGTATGCCACATCCCAATTTCATCCATCGTAATCATCCAATCATGGCCCGTTGCCTGTGCCTTATTTCTCCAATCGGCTACAATTCCCGCTGCTCCTTCACGCAAATCTACCTGCAGCGAGAGCCCGTTCAACGGCTTAAAACCAACTATAGAATCGAGCACATTGCTACGCGCCGGTTCATGGGAATGGGTATGCAATAAGATGGGATGGTCATAGGGGTCTATCTCGGTAATAAAAGTGGTCATGTCCTTTCGCTGGGCATCGTTTTGCGCAATCGGCGTAAAATCGGCCGGACCGTTTTCCTCTCCTAAATTAAATTTCAATGCCAAATGGTGACCGAAGCGTGCCATTAACTCCCGAAAGTACAACTGTCGCAACGGACCGGTATCCCCATTGTGCAATAGGGTTTCATTTTCGGTTTCTTGCAGCACCATATGCAACATCAAGCCTTTGGATTGCATGTGTTGAAATACCATTTCCCATTGGGCCAGCTTACTCACATCAAAACGACTAAAGTCTTCTGGGTCTTTATAAGGCCAAACATCCTTGCCATCGCCTTTTATGTTCATGGCTAAGAAATAAACAACGTTCATACCTTTAGAGGCCAAATAGTTCAAGGCGCCGATAAGGCCTTTTCCTTTCCCGTTTTGCCATGTTAGATCGCCTTCTTGCCAATCCTTTAAATGAGGTCGAAAACTATGCAACGTATCATTGGTAGTTGATTCACCTTCATCATTAGAGCTTTGCATTCGATAAGTACCATCAAAATCCTCAAAAGCCAGCAAGTTCTCCGGGCTGTCGGCGCCGCCCTTGATCCAATAGTCACCATCTTCCCCAAATCTGAAATAGCCGTTCGAGGTCACCAGTCGTCCCTTACTTCTAAAGTCTGGCGTCTGTTTATCCGTTGGCATCACCATAAAAACACCTTCCCCATTTGTTATTTCCACTATGTCCCCCTGATATGAATCGCCTTTCAAAGCGATCGAATCTCCTTGTTGCAAGACGGCGGCGTAGGTCCATTCCCCTAGTTTGTCAGGGGTAAAACGAGCTTGCCAAACCCCTCCGGAATCGGCACTTGTTTCTCCTGCATTGCCATCCGCAGCGTAAAAACCACGAATTGTATAGTTGGTTTCGGCATGTTTAAATACTACGTGCAACCGATAATTCAAAAAAGGATTTTCTTCGGCAGTTTCTGATGTTTCAGGCCCTTCAAAAGACAAAGTTACCGTATGCCATTGCTGGTGGCTCGCCAATGCCACTTCTTCTTTTTTCCCCTCATTACAGGAGGTAAGCAAGAATACCAGACTAAGAAGCGGTAATAGGAGGTTGTGATTTTTCACAGTTTCAGATTTTGAATGGTTTTAAAAAGAGGGTGGCGCAAAAAAACGTCCAGCCTAGAATACTCCCTTCTATGATTCTTTGAAACAAACCAATAAAAGGGCCTTCGGGGTTTCCAAATAAAAATACTACAAAAGCCAATGCAACACTACCACATATGAGTGAAACTAATGGTAATTTTGAAGTGTCACCTCGTTTTTTCGATTCAAACCCTATTCCAAGCAAACAAAAAGGGACCACTGCATAGGTCAAAAAACCCATTGTATTATGCGCCAACTGGGAGATGGATGGGTTTATAGGATCTAAAACACACCCTAAATCACAAGGGAAATACCCTGTAACAATGGTTCCGACTCCATAAAACAAGGCAAATAAAACGAAACATACTTTTGTTATTATACGACCTGGAAAACCGATCGGAGCCAAGAAGCCAAAGCTAGCAAGCAGCACCCCAGAGACCATGAAGACCTTTTGTAAGTTAGTCGCATTTGGTATCCCCGTCGCATAACTCTCACTTATAAATTGTGAAATAGGGTCATAGCCATCGATTTGCAATCCTCCCCAGATACTTGTGGTTAGAAAAAGAAATGCACCGAGAAACCCCAATAAAAAAAGCATGAATCGCATAGAATCAAAATTTAGTTTCCCCAAACCCTAGTCCAAAGTTCCGCTAAAAGCTGTTTGGCATCGGTATCGAATTTGGGTGTTTCTTCTACAGAGATTCCGGTCGCTATGGGAATCAACTCATAACTGAACACAAACTGTGTTTCCTTAGGATCGGTACTTAGTAGTCCGAATCGCAGGTCATTGAAAAACACGCGGTCTTCTTTCTTACTGATAGTGTACCAACCCTCCGCTATAGCTATAAGACGATTCACTTTGTCATTTGTATCCAATGCTCCTAACAGATGATGATTCTTGGGGTATGCCTTAAACTGAATCTCCTTGGAATCGAAGAACGAATAATTCCCGATGAGATAGGCATCCCCAGCATCTATGTTCGCCGTCCATAGCAATGTGTTCATCGGAGTGGGCCTTGTATCAATTTGGCTGTATGCAATACCCTGTTCTGCGAGGCTATCGGTAAATTTGTCGTAAGCGATCCATTTAAGAAAAAGGGTGATTGCCAGATAGCTGCTGCTCACGAGCAATCCCAACCGATTGTATTTTCTTCGTTTTGCAGAGGTACGCTTGTAACACATTGCAAGTACTACAAAAACTAAAAAGGGCATCGTATACAAGGGATCGATCACGAAGACATTCTGAAAGGCCAAGCGAAGATCAAAGGGCCAGAACAGCTGTGTGCCCCAAGTAGTAAATGCATCTAGAATAGGGTGCGTGAACAAGCCCCAAAAGAATAGCCAAGACCAATCTTTCCAACTGGCTTCCCTTCTGCGATGCAATTTCCATACCAACCATCCGAACAAAGGGGCGAACAACATGCTAAATACAATCGAATGGCTAAAACCGCGATGCCATTCAATGGCGGTCACCGTATCGGTAACCGATCTCGCCAAAACATCTAGATCCGGAATAGTCCCGGCAATCGCCCCATATAAAAGAGCCTTATTCCCAACTTTTTTTCCTAAAACCGCCTCCCCTACCGAAGCACCTAATACTATTTGTGTAAGTGAATCCATTTTATAAGTTCAAGCACAAGTGTCATGTTCAATACTATTCTGGTTTCTTTAAAAACACAAATACAAACACCAAATTCAAAACCATTACTAACCGCCCATTGAATACTGATTACTGCCCACTGACCGGTCTATTCCGTTGCTCTTGGGCTTGATACTTGCACTTGAACTTTAGTCCACAATTCCCATTTTTTTCAATAAAAATGAGGCGTTCATATTCTGGCAAATACCTTCCTTAAAGCGATAGTCAAAATGCAATTCGTCGTCGATGATCTCTGCATCAAAATAATGATTTTTAATCTGCGGCCATTCGTTGGCCGCCTCACACAGGCTTAAATCATGTGTCGCAATAATTCCGGTAGATTTTGAACTGACCAAACGTTCTACGAACTTACGCGAACCCTTGGCCTTATCGGTACTGTTGGTTCCTTTTAAAATCTCATCGAGTACAATGAAATAACGGTCTTTTTGAATTTCATCTACAATAAACCGCAGCCGTTTCAGTTCCGAAAAAAAGTACGATTCATCATCGGTCAGTGAATCGGTGGTTCGCATGCTTGTAATCAGTTTTATAGGCGCGTATTCCGCTTTCCTTGCGCAGACGGGCAAACCAACATTGGCCATTACAATTTGAAGCGAAACCGTTCGCAAAAAGGTGCTTTTCCCAGCCATATTGGCCCCGGTAATAATAAAAAATTGCTCCTGATCAATTTCAAAATTGTTGTTAACACTCTTTTCCGGGGCCAATAAAGGATGCCCCGCTTGGGTCGAATGCAAAATAATCGCAGTATCAACTATTGCCGGAAAAAAATAGTTCGGGTGATTAAAATTAAAATTCCCCAAACTATTGTAGGCATCAAAAAATGCAACGGTATCGAACCATTCTTCCACCGCCTTTCCATAGGTCGCGACCCATTGTTCTATTTGATAACTGTAATGCAGCCCTCTAAGAAAATACCCATTTGCCAAAATCAGGTAAAAGACATTATTGTTCTTATCAAGGCCATTTAAGAGTTTTGAAAACTTTTGAAGTACCTGCGAAGTTTTCTCTTGCTCGTTTACGACCAACGCTTGTTTCGATTTCAACAATTCTGAGGTAAAAGGCTGTTCTTCTATCAACATCAAGAGTTTGTTGTACTGCCGAAAAGTACTATGGATCTTGGAAGCGTGGTTTCCCAACCGACCGATTTTTTTTGTGAAAATGCCCGAAACCCCCAAACCAACGAATACCCATAGAAAAGGAAAAAGACCGGAAATAATTCCGAGAAAATAGAGTGCAAGAAGTACCATCGAAACACCAGAAAACGCAATAGGAAGCCAACGCATGATCTTTGGAATAAAAGACTGATAATTACCGAGCCAAGTAATAATCGACTGGGTACTGGTTTCCGTCTTGGTGAGCGTAGCAACGGCCGAAAATTCCTGTCGCCATACGGGAATCTTAGCCAATTCCTTAATTGCCTCTTGCTTTTGAACGATATTTTCAATTGAATTTGAGAGCAGAAGCTGTGCCAAGGTATCGCTTCCCTGTTGCAAGGCGGTCCTATTTAGGTACTGATAGAAAGAACCTTTCCCAAAAAGATCGACATCTTGACTATAGAAATGCTCAGGGTTCTTAAATTCGTTTCCTTCGACAAGGTGGTGAAAATCCCGTTTCAATACCCTAATCTCCGTTTCATTGAGATCGGAAAGCGCTTTTAATTTGTCTCTCTTGTATTGAAGGTCTGTGTGGCGAGACACCAAAAAAAGAAATAGGGCAATACCAATAATAACGCAGGCGACCAACCACTTTGTATGGCCAAAAAGAAGGTATACCCCAAAAGCGATGGCGCAAAAAACAAGCAATCGCAGCATGCTGGAAACAAATAATTGTTCTTTGACCCTTGCCAATTGTTCGTTGTACTTGGTGAGCTGATCGGAATAAAATTGGTGGAGTTCCTCCATAGGGGTATCGCTTCGTCTTGGAGCACAAAGATAGCTTTTTAGTTCAGGTCTTGATAAGGGAATTAAGCAATACCACCTGCCCTAGATGATAAATATCGTGCTGTGAAATACCGATGAGCAACGATTCAAAATCATACGCCTTGCCTGGAACTTTTTTCTCCAAAAGTTCCTCCTTGGAATTCTCCAGAATACGGATTATATCGCTATGCGTTTGTCTTAACGAATTCTTGAGTCGCTCCCATTCCGCTTCAGTATTGATATGTATGGGAGTCCAGTCTTTTGTACTATCCATGGTAATATCATAGTCGGCATCCCCTTCCAATTTCCTTAATACAAAAATGCGCCAATTGATCATGTGCTGTACCAAAACCGCCATAGATTTGGTTCCCATAGCCTTTGTATTTACTTTTTCCCAGTCAAGCGCTTCCAACTTGTTCATCACGGCAACACCATACCAAGGTTCGCCCTCAAAACCTTCTTTTAAATTCGTTATAATTTTTGACAAAGTCTGTTCCATGGGATACTTATAAGGCGT
>CALLVX010000199.1 GCA_938010765.1 uncultured Flavobacteriaceae bacterium
TTGGTGACCTGTTTTGTAATCTTTAGCTGTCTCATTTAAGTAAATTAAGTTCATGTTGCATTGACTGCATATACTTATACGTACAAAACTTGGAAATGTTACAATTCGGTAAAAAAAACTTGATTTTTTAGTTAAACGACCTTTCTATTACCTTTTATCGATGTTTTAGACGTATTGGTACAACCCTAGTCCAAAGTATTTCGAGTTACCGAATACAGCCGGTTTTGGGACTTGTTAGCCTATTAGTCGATGATCTTGCCGAAAAATTACAGTTTTAATGTAAGCCCTGTTCGAATACCTAGGCTGTAAGGGCGGCGATTCTTGTAGTCATTATCGAAGACGTTGCTATGATAGCGCAGAACAGGTTCGAGGTCGATTCGAATTTTTTTGTTGAACTGATACCTTAAACCAAGTCCTATAGTGGGGGCGATAGCCACCTTTTTTAGATAACGTCCCGAACCAAGTGTTACTGAACCTGAACTGTTTGAAATGTGTACAGAGTTATTTCCTAATAATAGGGGGTTAAGGCCACCAATGACATCTACAGAGATTTTACCCTTTAACAAGGTATAGTAAAGTTCAAAGGGAATTTCACTATAGCTCATCTTTTGTGTTATATCGAATTTTCGCCCATTATTGATCGAATCTGAAATTGAAGTAGGAATGGGGACAGCCTTTCTTAAGATGGCAACATCCCTAAAGATTAGACTGTTTCCCGCTGCATCCTGACTACTGATAGCGTCCTTGACCGTAATCTTAAAGTTCGATTTTCGATACCCAAGTCGAAAGGTGAGCTTATCCGAAATGGGCATATTAATGAGTATCCCGTAGGATAGCGAACTATTGCCTTGTGTTTTTCCGGTATTTAGACTTTGTTCAAAGGGATTTCCTTTTGAAAGATAATCGTAGTAATTGGGTGCGAATTGGGCAGAAAAAAGCCATTTTGAGGGGTCCAATATTTTTTTTACTTTTTCCTCTTCTTCTTTCTTAGGCTTCTTGGGTAAGGCCGCCTTTATGGGAATACTGTCTTTGTTAACTTCTTTTGGTGCGATTGGAATACTATCTACCGTTTTCGACGCTTTCGAATTGGCAAGTGTATTTTCGTTTTTAATTTTTTGAATAGGGGCAGGGGTGCTTGCGCCTGCTTTTTCGGGAAGTGTTGTTTGAGAACTAAGTTTTGATGGTAGCTGCGATTTGCTTTTTTCGTTGTTTTTAGAAAACGCAACGTCCATAGGACCGTTCTCGTTTGGTGAAGTTTGTTTCTTGGTCGCTTGCGTCTCGGTTTTGTTACGATTCGACTCACTACCGCGATTCACTTGGGTATCAGAAGTTGTTTTCGTAGCGGTACGTATGGTTTTTTCTGTCAAAGAATCACCGGCCACAGTTACCTCGGTTTTGTTTTTCAAAGCCTTATGTTCGCCATGTTCCGTGTTCTTTTGGCTATCAAAAAGAGGGGTTTCTTTGGCCTTGGGGGGTGTTCTTTGAAGCATCGAATCAACGTCGGCCGGTGCTGGATTGCTAGTAAAATAGAAAAATAGAAGAATTCCTAGCAGTGTTCCAAGACCACCCCAAAGCCATATAAAGCCCGCTCTTCTTTTGCGCTTACGTTCAAGGGTTTTTTCGATGGCGTCCCACAGATCATTCGCAGGCTCCGCTTCGGCATTCGCCAAACGCTGCTTGATCAATTTCCCCAAGTCTCTTTTATCTTGCATGGTTGTCGACGGTTTTGAGGGCCCCTTTGTTTATATTCGAAATCTTTTCTTTTAGTAATGCTTTGGCGCGATGCAAGTTCGATTTGGACGTGCTCTCGCTGATTCCCAATCGCAATGCGATTTCTTTGTGTGGGTAATCGTCCAATTCGTACAGATTAAAAATGATACGGTATTGCGGTGGTAGGGCATGTATCAAAGACATGATGGTGTCAAAAGAAAGCGGCAGTTCGTCCGTATATATAGTATTGTCATCCGACAAACCCGCCGCTTTGTAATCAGCTAATTCAAATGTGTTCTTCTTTTTGTAGTTATCTATTGCCTTATTAATGGTAATGCGTTTCATCCATCCTTCAAATGATCCTTCACCCTTGTATTTTTTTATATTTTCAAAAATTGTGATAAACGTATCATGCAGGTGGTCTTGTGCCTCGGAATGGGAACTACAGTATTTGAGGCATATAGGAAACAGCTTTGTTTTGTATAGATTATACAGCGTTTCCTGTGCCTTTCGGTCTTTTTTGATACAACTTTTTATAAGTTGGTCTACTTGCAATTCGTATGAATTTTGCGTCTGGTTGCTATTTTTTTTAAGATACCATATTTGCGGATTATTTTTCAAAAATGACCATTACTCATTGGGAAGTTTCCTCGTCTGTTTCCTCACAGATTTGCTCCAAGGTATAGTGCACATTTTCTGAGTTTTCAATTTCGATACGGGAATCATCAATATAGGTGATCTTCCAGTCAAAGTTCCAATCTTCTTTTTTGAAAACAAACTCGGTATCGGTTTCATCTTCGGAAGTTTCGGTGGGTCCAAAATTGATGTTCATATGCAGGTCGAAACCAATAAAGTAAAATATCCAAGTGCCTTTGGGCTGTTCTTCTTCGTTCACGGTGAATATAACACTCCCATCATCGCGCATCGTAAAAAAGGAATCGATATAAACATCTTCTTCAATAGCGCTTTCGGTTACTTTCCAAACACAATCCTCCACTATGGCATTGCAATTCCCGATAATGATTTCTAAGCCTTCTTGAATACAGCTTTCTAGGGATGCTTGCAATTCTTGGTTCGAACCTACGGTAATAGAACTACCATCGGCGAGATTACCGGCTATGGGGTAACTTAAGCCAATTGAATGCCCTTCTTCCAAGTTGGTTAACAAGGCTACAAAATTTTCGTTGCCGGTAACTGAAAATTGTTGAACGTACTCAAGCTCCTCATCATATTGAAAAAGTATAAAAGGATATATAAACTCAACACAACCCAGATCGGTAAGTTCATTATCGGGTTGCTGTGCTATCAGACCAAGGTAACTGTAAAGGGTATCTTCTTGGGCTATGGCATCAATTTCTTGTGGTGTACCACCATAGGGTTCTATTTCGCAACTAATTATAAAGCAAGCTAGTAGGAAGCTAAGTGCGTAAAAAAAGTGACTTTTCATTTGTTTGCTTGTTTGGGTTATAGTAGGTAGTCTGTATGAAGGGTAAAAGGTTGCGTATGCCCATAAAAAAAGCCCTGACGGTTTATCGTCAGGGCTTTCAATATCAAAGAAGTAAATCTAGTCTCTTCTAGGCTTGCGATCGCGATTATCTCTACCACGACGGTCATCTCTTCTTTTATTATCTCTAGGTGGTCTTTCAACGTATCCTTCCGGCTTTTCCAATAGGGCCTTACGTGATACTTTGTCCTTTCTAGTCCTAGGGTCTGTTCCCATGTACTTCACGTCGAATACATCTCCCATGTTCACAACATCCGAAACATTTTCAGTACGTTCCCATGCCAATTCCGAAACGTGCAACAATACTTCGTTACCCGGCGCGTCTTGGTATTCTACCACGGCACCAAAATCTAACATTTTGATGACCTTCACTTCGTAGACACTGTTTACTTCAGGTTTGAACATCAACGAATCGATCTTGGCCAATACGGCATCGATGCCATCTTGGTCGGTTCCTAGTATTTCAACAATACCTTCCTCGGTAACAGGGTCTTCATTGATAACAATGGTAGTACCGGTTTCTTTCTGAAGTTCTTGGATTACTTTTCCACCAGGGCCGATCAAGGCACCAATGAATTCATTTGGAATAGTTTTTGTCACCATTTTAGGAGAATGTGGCTTCACATCTGCATTTGGTGTCGCAATCGTATCCGTTAGTTTTTCAAGGATATGTAAACGACCATCTCTAGCTTGCTTTAAGGCATTTACCAAGATTTCGTATGACAATCCTTTTACTTTGATATCCATCTGGCAGGCGGTGATTCCGTCAGCAGTTCCCGTTACTTTAAAGTCCATATCACCCAAATGATCTTCATCACCCAAGATATCGGAAAGTACGGCATACTTACCAGAATCAGCATCAGAGATGAGTCCCATAGCAATACCGGAAACAGGTTTTTTCAATTGAACCCCTGCATCCATCAAAGCCATTGTACCAGAACAAACAGTTGCCATAGAAGAAGAACCGTTCGATTCCAATACTTCTGAAACAACGCGCACAGTATAAGGACAATCATCAGGGACCATTCCTTTTAAAGCACGTTGCGCTAGGTTACCGTGACCAACTTCTCTACGAGATGTTCCGCGGATCGGTCTTGCTTCCCCGGTACAAAAAGGAGGAAAGTTATAATGCAGATAGAAATTCTCCTCACCTTCATGAGAGGGCATATCTATTTTATTCGCATCTCTAGAGGTTCCCAAGGTTACCGTTGCCAGTGCCTGAGTTTCCCCACGGGTAAAGATAGCCGAACCATGTGTAGATGGTAAATAGTCGATCTCACACCAGATAGGACGAATCTCATCGGTCTTACGACCATCTAAACGCAAACCGTCATTTAAAGTAAGGTCGCGAATCGCTGCTTTTTCAGCTTTGCGATAATACTTAGAGACCAAACCACCAAAATCTTCTAATTCCTCTTCAGAAAAAGTAGCTTTTATTTCTTCTTTGATTTCGGAGAATGAAGCACTTCTTTCGTGCTTTGCAGAACCTGCTTTTGCGATTGCATATACTTTGTCATATGCCATATCGTGAACTTTCTGTGCAAGATCCTCATCAGACCTCTCTTCCGGGTACTCACGTACTTCTTTCTTACCGAAGGCTTCGGCCAAGCGTATTTGAGCGGCACATTGAACCTTAATGGCCTCGTGCGCAAATTTAATCGCATCGGCCATTTCTTCTTCTGAAATCTCATCCATCTCCCCTTCTACCATCATTACAGAATCTGCAGAAGCACCGATCATCATATCAATATCCGATTCTGCTAATTGTGCCCTGGTGGGGTTGATAACGAATTCACCGTTCACACGACCTACCCTTGCCTCTGAAATGGCACATTCGAATGGAAAGTCTGATAGTTGAATCGCTGCAGAAGCGGCCAAACCGGCCATTGCATCTGGCATTACATCGTCGTCATGTGACATTAACTGGATCATCACCTGTGTTTCGGAGTGATAATCTTTTGGGAAAAGCGGACGCAATACACGATCTACCAAACGCATGGTCAATACCTCACCATCACTTGGTCTTGCTTCCCTTTTGAAGAAACCACCTGGGTAACGCCCGGCCGCTGCGAATTTTTCACGATAATCAACGGTCAATGGAAGAAAATCCAAATCTTTTTGTTCGTAATTGGAAACGACTGTACATAACAGCATACATTTTCCCGATTGCACAACAACAGAACCGTGGGCCTGCTTTGCTAATTTTCCGGTCTCGATAGAAATTTCCCTACCGTCACCAAGGTCAATGACCTCTTTAAATACTTTTGGAATCATAAATTTGATTTTCTCCCGAAACTGTATCGGGATCGTTAAACAATGGTCTTTCCGACATTTATTGTCCTGATCAATGCAATTTTCGTGGGTTTAAGACTCGGTTCTTTACATCATACCGATGACTTAAATCGCACCATAGCTTTGATAAGACACTGGTCGGAGTTGTTGTGTTGTGTGTTGACCAATGAAAAACTGTGTGCAGCTTTTTGTGATTGCCCATTGAATTAAATAGTATTCAGGGGCTTTTGAATACTACAAAAAAATGGGGAAGCAAGGCTTCCCCATTTTTGAGATTTATTTTCTAATTCCTAGTTCTATAATCAATTCACGATATTTTACAATATCCTTCTTTTTTAAATAATCTAGCAAACTTCTTCGCTTTCCTACCAAACGCACTAGGGAACGCTCTGTATTATAATCTTTGTGGTTTTTCTTTAGGTGTCCGGTAAGGTGGTTGATACGGTGCGTAAACAACGCAACTTGCCCTTCTGTGGAACCTGTGTTTTTTTCTTCTCCGCCGTGTTTCTTAAAGATTTCGGCCTTTACTTCCTTGGTTAAATACATTCCAATATTATTTTAAATGATTTTTATGTATCTGACTGATTTTCAATCAGGCTGCAAAGATAAAAATATTTTTTTGATGAACACCACAGAATTTTTTTAATCTGAGAACTAAACCTTTTTCAAAAGGCGCTGTCCTAGTTAAATAAATCTTAAAAAAATTGTTATGAAAAATTGCTTAAGAAAATTTTGGAAAGTACTCCCGGTAGTGGCAATAATGTTCTTGGCTTCCTGTAGCAAGGAAGATAGTTCAAATGATACAGGTGAGCCTACTGCCATTACTGCTACAGAGCTGGTGGCAAGTGATGAAGCCGAACTTATCTCTGAGGATATCGTAGGGATCGCCGAAGACATTTATGCCACAGACGAGATTACCGCAAACGCTAAAAGTAACTACCGCTCGGACTACCTTCCCGACTGTGTTGCGATTACCACTGTTGTGACCGATACTACCAAGGAAAAAACAATTGACTTTGGTGAGGGCTGTGAACTTCCAAATGGAAATGTATTGAGCGGAGTTATAAAGCTTTCATATGAGAAGGATATGGAAATGGCTTCCAAGACCTTGTTGTTGTCTTTGGAAGATTTCACATTTAACGGGGTTGCGATTGTCGGGAACGCTTCCATTGTGCGAGTGCGCGACAATGGGGAAGGTCACCCGGAGGCGAACGCCGCATGGAATTTTAACGGAACATGGCCCGAAGGTGCTACTGCCAGTTTTAACGGGACAAGAACGCGTGAATGGATCGAAGGGTATGGAACAGGGTTTTGGGGAGACAATGTTTTCTTGATTACCGGATTAGGGTCCTACACCGGAAAATTGGGGAATACATTGATTAAGGAAGTGATAACACCTTTACGAAGAGAGTGGTCTTGTAGGTTTATTGTAAGTGGTGTTTTGGAGATTACGAGGAACGATGCTACGGCAAGTCTTGATTTTGGAGATGGTAGCTGCGATTCCAAAGGTATTTTAACCTTCCCTAATGGAGAATCAAAAGAAATTTTCTTAAGAAGGTTTTTTAACAAGTAACCGTATATTTTTTAGTCGAAGGCTATCTTGTAGTTTAGTGCTTAGCGAAAAGCGAAGGCCTCAACTTTCAAGGTAGCTTTTTTTGTTCACCTAATTTTTTAGAAAGCACAATCGTCGGGTAACGGCGCGCTTTTTTCAAGTACTTCTGCGAAGGTTTCGTCTAGTTGCGCGGCAGAAAAACCAGTATCTACCGAACCCTTAAAAATAGCACTCCCGTACCCTGTATTATTCATATGGGCGCGAATGTATACCTCGGTCGTAGTTGAAATTGCGATTGGCCCGCCAGAACGCGTAAAAGGTTGTTCCTCTACATGGCTATGGGCAAGGATCCGGCGATAGATGAGATTGCCATCGGTATCGACTACTTCCCACCAGTCGGCATATTGTTCACATCCGGTATCCGGACTTGACATAGTTACACTAAAGGAATAGGCATCTTCATCCCCTGATATTTTTACTTGTGTAACGATCGCCGAGCCCTGACTCGATTCTCTAGCCGCTTCGGTGGTATTAATCAAGGAATCTTCTGCTTTATCTGTTGAACAACAAAGGAAAATACAGGAAACAAAAAAAGAAAGAAGAGGGATAAAGGTTTTCATCTGTACAGTTTTTAAGGAAACAGGTTTAGCCCATTTACTTTTTAGAGGACAAAGAAAGCGTATAAATTTTTAAGGGTAATTTAGTCCTATGCCCGCACCGGATTGTTGCGAATCAGGTCAATATATAGATTTATTTTTTGTTTTAACTTACTTCTATGGGAAATAAAGTCTAGAAAGCCATGTTCCAATAGAAACTCGGCGGTTTGGAAATCTTTTGGTAAATCTTTTCCCGTAGCTTCTTTTACAACCCGTGGACCCGCAAACGCTATAAGTGCACCTGGTTCAGAAATAGTAATATCGCCCAACATTGCATAGGATGCCGTTGTGCCTCCTGTTGTAGGATCTGTACAAAGTGAGATGTACGGAATTTTTGCTTCGGCCAGTTGCGCCAATTTAGCAGATGTTTTTGCTAGTTGCATAAGTGAAAGAGCTGCTTCCATCATACGGGCCCCACCCGATTTTGAAATCATTAGGAAGGGCACTTTCTTCTTAATCGAATAATCAATGGCACGGGCGATTTTTTCACCTACCACGCTGCCCATAGATCCTCCTATAAAGGAAAAATCCATACAAGCGATAACTAGGTCTTTGCCCAACGACTTTCCGATTGCGGTACGAACGGCATCTTTAAGACCTGTCTTCTTTTGAGCTGCTTTCAAACGGTCGGCATACTTCTTGGTATCCTCGAACTTTAAAGGATCTTTTGAAGAAAGCTTGGCGTCTAATTCGGTAAACTTATTGTCATCAAAAAGTATTTCAAAATACTCTTTGCTTCCTATTCGAACATGGTAATCGTCTTCAGGGCTTACATAGAAGTTTTTGGCCAATACTTCGGACTCTACTATTTTACCCGTCGGCGACTTGTACCACAACCCCTTCGGAGTGTCTTTCTTTTCTTCCGTCGCCGTTTGAATCCCTTTTTCTTTTCGTTTAAACCATGCCGTCATATCACCCAATTTTGCTTAGTTGATTTTTTTGATGCAACTAAGTTATAAAGTATTCACGTTATTAAGGTCTTCAAACGCTTTTTTTAGTCGGTCAATAAAGCTCTTTTCCCCTTCACGTAACCATACACGTGGGTCGTAATACTTTTTATTTGGCTCGTCGGCACCGTTTGGATTTCCGATTTGTGCTTGTAAAAAGTCTTTCTTGCCCTGGGTGTAATCACGAACACCGGCCAAGAAGGCGTATTGTAAATCAGTATCAATGTTCATTTTAATTACACCGTAACTGATACCTTCCCGAATTTCTTCGACAGTAGAGCCTGAGCCTCCGTGAAAGACAAAATCGATGTGGTTGTGCTCAACCCCATATTTTTCACTGATATGCTCTTGCGAGTTCTTTAAAATTTTGGGAGTAAGCTTTACATTTCCAGGTTTGTAAACACCATGTACATTTCCAAAGGCCGCTGCAATGGTAAAACGAGGACTTACTTTTGATAGTTCTTCATAGGCATAGGCTACTTCTTCTGGTTGTGTATATAGCTTGCTATCGTCAACGTCCGAATTGTCGACTCCATCCTCCTCACCTCCCGTAATTCCCAGTTCTATTTCCAAGGTCATATCCATTTTCGACATACGCTCAAGATACCCTTTACATATTACAATGTTCTCTTCGATTGGCTCTTCCGATAGGTCGATCATATGGGAGCTGAACAAAGACTTTCCGGTTTCTGCAAAATGTTTTTCACTGGCTTCCAACATCCCGTCAATCCAAGGCAATAATTTTTTGGAACAGTGATCCGTATGTAAGATTACGGTAGCACCATACGCCTCTGCTAGCTGATGCACATGCTTCGCGCCTGCCACGGCCCCTTGTACGGCCGCGCGCTGATTTTCATTTGAAAGCCCTTTTCCGGCGTTGAACTGGCCGCCACCATTTGAAAATTGGATGATTACGGGTGCATTTAGACTGGCTGCCGTCTCCAATACGCCATTAATGGTGTTGGATCCTATGACATTTACCGCGGGAAGCGCAAACCCTTTTTCTTTCGCGTAATTAAAAATTTTCTGTACTTCGTCACCTGTGGCAACACCTGGCTTTATTGTATGAGACATAATCAGTAAGTCTGTTAGTTTTATTTTTTAATGCCACAAAAGTAATAAAATAACTTGGAGACAAAGTTCAATTTAGAACTGAAACCGAATCAACTGCAGATTCTGCATATTTCGGGGGTTGTGATTGCGTTTTATGTAATTTAAGGGGGCTAGAGTTATTTTAAAATGGATAGTTGATGCCAATCTGAAGTACCGAGTTGGCAAAATTATAGTCGCGGAACCATCTTTTTGAAGGTTCTTCTGCAGGATTGTAGGTTTTAAACCCAAGATCGGCCCTAAATAGGAAATAAGTAAAATCGTAGCGCAATCCAAAACCAGAGCCAAGGGCTATGTCGGCCAAAGAGCTGATACCTTGAAACTTTGCATCCGGATTTTCTACATTATCAAAAACATTCCAAATGTTTCCTACGTCGGCAAAGAGTGCTCCTTTAAAGTTACCGGTAATGGGAAAACGATATTCTGCGTTTGCAGCGATTTTAAGATTCGCTTCATTAAAATCATTGATTGCATTGGTTTTTCCAGGACCTAAAGAGTAGGGGAACCAACCTCGGTTGTCGTTCGCGCCGCCCGCAAAGTAACTGCGCACGAAAGGAATGCTGTTCGAATTCCCGTACGGTACGGCAATGCCAAAGAACGAACGAACGGCCAATACGTTCGAACGATTTAAATCCCAATATTTTACATATTCGAATTCTGTTTTTAGATATTGAGAAAAGGGGACGTTAAAGATTCGGGATTGCTCATCTTCTTTGGTAAAAGGAATAATGTTCGAAAGGCCGGCCAGTAAATTCCCGGCACTTTCAATCTTAAACCGAAACCGATAAAAGTCGTTGTCCGCAATATCTATTCTGCTATTCAGGTTAAGGGTATAGTTGCTAGCAAAAATAAGATTGTTTTGTACCAATCTTGTTCTGCGTTCTTCGATTCTTGCCACCTCTAAAATTTGGGAAGTAGTTATGTCATCAACTAAATTTCTTCCTACCGCCTCAATAAAACCTTTTGTGCCATTAGGAATAAGAAGTTGGGGATCGTCTTGTTCGTCAAAATAGTCTACTAAATCAATATCATCTTCAAAATCATCTGCGATTGCATCCAACTGTGCGTAGGTGCTTTGGTAAAACCGAAAGAATTGATCGGGCCGTACGTTGTTTACGAACTGTACATTCAATAGTTCCACACTATGGTTGGTTTTTTTGGAGGGGGTCCAGTTATACCCGAGAATAGCATTGAAGGTCTGTTTGTCAAGCCCAATGTTTTGTTGAAAACTGGTTCCCAGAGATAACCTGGTCCTAGGTAAGGTATAACTAGGGATGAATTTTTCGGTCTTTAAAAAGGGAAACCAAATCCTGGGGAAATCGATACTTAAGTCTATTCCGTACTCTTGAATATTAAAAAAACGATTGTCCTTAATATTTTGATCATTTGAATTACCCACACTAACCCGACCCGAAAGGCTAAAATTTTCTGCTCCTCGAAATAGATTTCTGGCTTTAAAAGACGGGCTTACCCCGATACCGACCCTTTGAATATTAGAGGTTGTCACATCCAGATTAAAACCAAAGGAATATTTTGGTCGTGCGGCCAGATAAATGTTTGAATTCAACTTGGTATTGGTGCTGTCTGGCTCAAAGGTAATTGTGGGATATCTAAATGCGTTGAGGTTATTTATTTGTTGGTAAGTTCTTATTTGGTTTAACTCTCTATAAATACTGTCTTTTTCGAAGAAAACGGCATCTGTTAGAGTCTTTGGTTTAAATCGTAATTTTCCTCGGTAGAAAATGGTATACCCTTTGTAGCGAATAAATTGCTGTTTACTGTCGGGCTGGTCGAAACGAAAGTCGGTATAAATATTAATATTCTCGAATTTACTAACTTTATAGGGCTCAGTGGTGACCGAATCTTCCCCACGCTTTCTAAGATCTCGAATATTGAGCACCAAGCGCATCTCTTGGTCATTGCCTAGTTTTGTTGTATCAGCGACGAGATCAAAATTAATAGAGCTTTCCTGAAAATTATAAACGCCATTGTTCTTGAATAGATTCGCGAGGCGCTCGCGCTCATTGGTAATATTTATATAATCAAACTGAACACCTTTTTTTATAAAAGAGTCTGAGCTATGTTTTTTAAATATTGAATCTATCGCTGGAGAGCTTATAGAATTCTCGATAGAATCAATCATAAAGGGTTTCCCTAGCTTTATTTGATAGGTAACTTTGGCCCGTTGGTTTTTTAAAACCGTATCTACTTTGTAGGAGGTATTATTATTGAAATAACCTCTTTTGCCGTAATAATTGCTAAGTCGCGCAAGACTTCTTCTTGTTAATGTAGTATCTAATATAGCAGGGGCTTCTCCTATGTTCTTTAAGGTTTCACTTAGGCCTTTTACAATAAACGATTCTCCCAGTCGCCTTACCTGCTTCTTAGAAAGTAGGTTTTCGAGTCGATCTTTTCTTTTCTCTTTTTTATAGAGCCAATTTTGAAAAGAGGAGTCCGGATCTTTCTTTGCAAGATTGTAAATGTTTAGTCGTAGCGGATATCCCAATACAGTGCTATTGGGTTTTTGAAGCAATAGGCTTTCGATGTCTTCATCGGTTACTTTTGTGCTATCGGTAAAAATCAAATTTTTTTGAACAAGCAATTCATCATCACCGACCCTTCTCAATGAATTGCAAGAGGTGATAACTATGGCCGACACTAATAGACTTATTTTAGCATAGTTCAGTTTAATTGGCAAAATACCCCTCATAGAAATCAAAAATACATTGAATTCATTTAAACTTTTTATTTGGAACCGAAAATATCGGTTTTTACGTGTTGATGCGTTCATTTTTCAGTAACAAAACGGGCTTGTTGTATTCGGAAATGCGGAAATATCAAGGCAAAATGTCATATTTGCAAAATAAAAATAGCACTTAAACGAATTCATAATTTGTATGGTTGTTAAAAACCAAATAAAATTTATAAAGAGTCTACAGCAAAAAAAGTACCGAAATCGTTCCGGTATGTTTGTGGTCGAAGGGATTAAGTCGGTTCAAGAGCTTTTAAGTTCACATTACACCATGGAAAACGTGTTTACCACAGACACCGATCTTTTTGATGTGAAGTTACCCAATATCGAAAAAATCTCCCATGAAGAGTTGGAACAAATGAGCGGATTGCAACATGCCAATAGAGTCCTTGGCGTTTTTCATATACCTGCCCCTAAACCTATTGAATATGAAGATTGGATACTTGCTTTAGATGAGGTCAGAGATCCCGGAAATTTAGGGACCATTATTCGATTATGTGATTGGTTCGGTATTAAGCATTTAGTCTGCTCTGCCGGTACGGTAGACTGCTATAACCCAAAAGTGTTGCAAGCAACGATGGGTTCTATTAGTAGAGTGAATATTGGATATACCGATTTGGAGCGTTTTTTAGAAAAAGTACCTGTGCCTATTTTTGGGGCTTTTATGAACGAGGAAAGTGTGTATAAAGCACCCATGCCAGGTTCAGGAATATTGGTGATGGGAAATGAAGCGAACGGTATTTCATCTATCATCGAAGAAATGATTGTGAAAAAAATCAGTATCCCTAGATTTGGCGAGCGCACTACGGAAAGCTTAAATGTAGCAATGGCCACGTCTATTTTGCTAAACGAGATACGAAGAGGGTAGGTTTAAAGTGTTATTCAAAGGTGAAATTGATAAAGAGGCCGCGGGTACGCATTGCATCTATATTTCCTGTCCAAGGGCTGTTGGGGTCCACATCGGGAACCAGTTCATTGTTCATGGTAAATACTCCACGAATAGAAGGCGTGAACTTAAAGTATTCCAAGTAAAAATCAATGCCGAAACCCAGTTCGTAATTGTAATTCCATTTCTTCATACGAAAGGTGCCACTACTATTATCGTCTAGATTCGATTCATTGCTTCCCAAATTTAAGGATGCAGATGGTCCTCCAATAAGAAATGGTTTAAAGTTGCCGAATCGTTTGGTACTTACCTTTAATAAAAGTGGAAAATTGATGTAGGTCGATTTTACTTCTCGCAATGTATTAACAGGGGTGTCGTCGGGAGATGCGAATTTGGTGTATTCAAGATTTCTGGCATTGTAATGCAATCCCGGTTCTATTCGAATATCCAAGAATTCATTTACGCGCATTTCGCCAATTAGGCCAACATTGAAACCGGTAGACTTGTCTACCAATACCTCGTCAACTTCTCCTAGATTGGTTTTGTAATCGAATTTAAAATCATATTGATTGAAGCCAAGGAAATACCCGTAGTTAAGAAACTTTTTATCCTTGTTCTCTATATTCAGTACCGGATTTTCTTTGAACTGAGCGAAGGCCATTTGTCCTAAAAAAACTACGGTAAGCACTAGAAAAAAGGTATTCCTCATAAGTTTACTCGATAATCGAGATTTAATATGCTCCGACGCTTGCGTCGAAATCAATGTTGAATTTCTTTTAAATGCCTCGTGGGCTCGCCCAGAGATGGTTTACTTTGTAGCAACATAAATTGATGCCACCCCGAAGGTCTGGGGCTTGTTTTCTACCTCTATAAACCCAATTTTTCGTAAAATATTGTTGAATTTCTCTCCGTGAGGGAAAACTGCTGCAGATTCGCTCAGATAAGTATAGGCAGAGCGATCTTTTGAAAACGCTTTTCCGATAAGCGGCAGTATATATTTGGTGTATAGTCGATACCCTTGTTTATAAGGCGTTTTGGTTGGTACCGAGGTTTCTAAAACAATAAAAGTCCCGTTTTTATTTAGTACCCTGTAAATTTCGGCGAGGCCTTTTTCCAATGTCTCAAAATTACGCACGCCAAATGCCACCGTAACTGCATCAAAGCTTTCATCTTGGTAATTCAAACTTTCACTGTCACCGACGACCATTTCAATAATTTGGTCCATTTGCTTGTCGAGAACCTTTTTTTTACCCACTTCGAGCATGCCTGGGGAGATATCGAGGCCAACGATACGCTGAGCTCCTGTTTTTGTTAAGTTTATGGCTAGATCTCCCGTTCCTGTGGCAATGTCCAAAATACTTTTCGGTTTTTTTGTTTTGAGTAGATTTACGACACGCTTTCTCCATTTAATATCGATCCCAAAAGAGATGACCCGATTAAGACCATCATAGTTTTTGCTAATGGTATCAAACATTTTGGTTACCTGCGCCTTTTTTCCGAGCTCCGAATTACTATACGGAGTGACTTTTTTTGCCATTTTAACAATTTTCGGCAAAGATACGATTTCGCTTTCACGATATATGGCATTCTAAAGACAATAAAGATGCCCTAATGAAGTTTTTAATAAGCGTATTTTGAGGTCGACCAAGATAAAATGTGTAGTTTTGTTCCGCATTAAATGCAAATCTTATCCGTACATGAATTGCAAAAAACCAATTCGGTTACCAAGGCATTTCTTTCATACAGGCCGACAAGGACAGCGCCTAGTTATACACCATTGCGTTAACAGATGAAAATTATAATCGCAGGAGCAGGTGAAGTTGGTTTTCATTTGGCGAAACTGCTCTCATACGAATCTCAAGATATAACCCTAATCGATAATGATAAGACGAGTCTTGCGTATGCAGACAGTCATTTGGATATTCGCGTTTTAAAAGGTGATGCCACTTCTATCTCTGTACTGCAAGATGCGCGGGTAGAAAGCTCGGATCTGGTCATCGGGGTTACCTCTTCGGAAACAACCAATATTACCCTGTGCATGCTAGCCAAACAGTTGGGGTGTAAACGTACCATTGCTCGAATTTCAAATACAGAGTTCGTAGATAACAAAGATGTAATCAAATTCGCAGAATTGGGTATCGACGAATTGATTTCTCCAGAGGAATTGGCCGCTACTGAGATTCAAATGTTATTAAACAAATCAGGTTTTAACGATACCTATGAGTTTGAGGATGGGACGTTGATCATGGTTGGTGTTTCGTTACCTAAAACAGCGCCCTTTGTAGGGAAAATGGTTAAAGAGGCAGCTACTATTTTTCCAGAACTACATTTTATGCCTATTGCCTTACAGCGCACTGGCACGCAATTTACCGTAATCCCTAGAGGAGATACCGTTTTCAAAGAAGGGGATCAGGTCTATTTTATTACGGTGAAAGAGGGGGTCGATGAGCTATACAAACTTACAGGTAAGAAAAAACAGGACATCAAAAATGTAATGATTTTAGGTGGTAGCCAAGTGGGCTTCAAGGCCGCTAGAGATCTTTGCGCCAAAAAATTTAATGTAAAACTGATCGAGCAGGACAAGGAAAAGGCATTCGACCTTGCAGATGATCTTCCCAACGCCTTAATAATTAATGGCGATGGTAGAAACGTAGAATTACTCGAGGAAGAAAGCCTTGAATCTATGGATGCTTTTATAGCCGTTACGGGTAACTCGGAGACCAATATTATGTCTTGTTTGGTGGCTAAATCAAAATTTATCAAGAAAACGATCGCCTTGGTAGAGAACATGGATTATTTTCAACTCTCTCACTCTATCGGCATTGATACTTTAATAAATAAAAAACTATTGGCTGCCAATAATATTTTCAGGCATATTCGTAGGGGAGAAGTAGTCGCATTGATGCGATTGAACAACTTAAATGCCGAGATACTGGAATTTGTAGTGAAAGGCAATTCCAGGGTCACGGGGAATATTATTCGGGAACTCGACTTTCCAAAGTCGGCAACTATCGGGGGAGTGGTACGGGACGGCCAAGGGTATATTCCCTTAGGAGGTTTTGAAATCAAGGAGGGTGATCGCGTAGTAGTCTGCTGTTTGCCCGAAGTGATACCGACCATAGAACGATTGTTTTTGTAGATGGCGCTAAATTCCAAAATCATATTTCATATCATGGGGCTGCTGTTGCTTTGCAACGGAGGTTTTATGCTCATTGCTGCCTTGGTCAGTGGTCTATATGCTGATGGTGTAACACTAGATATTTCCTTGGCATCTATCACCGCCATGTTCACCGGCGTAACGGCCATGTACTTCACAAGAGGACACAAAAAAGAGGTAAAGCGAAAGGAAGGGTACCTTATTGTTACTTTCGGTTGGGTAGTTATGTCGATATCAGGAATGCTTCCCTACATCTTTTCAGGTACCATACCTGATGTGACCAATGCTTTTTTCGAGACGATTTCAGGATATACCACGACAGGAGCTTCCATTTTAAACGATATCGAAAGCCTACCAAAAGGAATACTTTTATGGCGAAGTTTAACGCATTGGATCGGAGGTATGGGGATAATCGTATTGGCCATTGCCATTCTTCCCTTGTTGGGAATTGGCGGTATGCAATTGTTCGCCGCAGAAGCGCCAGGCCCTAGTACCGATAAATTGCACCCTAGGATTACCGATACTGCGAAACGGCTTTGGCTGATCTATGTAGGGTACACGGCGGCAGAAACCCTCTTGCTTAGGCTGGCGGGGATGAGCTTTTTTGATGCAGTGAACCATTCAATGGCCACGCTCTCTACTGGCGGTTTTTCTACCAAGAATTTAAGTATGGCCTATTGGAACGACCAACCGCTTATACAATACATTGTGATACTGTTTATGTTTTTGGCAGGTAGCAATTTTGTATTGAGTTATTTTGCCTTTAAGGGAAAAGTACAGAAAATTATAAAAGATGAAGAGTTTAAGTTTTATTCATTCTTCATTGTTGGTTTTTCCATACTGGCCGGTCTGGTCATTTATGTTCAGGCGAACGTGCCGCTTACCGAATACCACCCAATGATTTTTGGTACGGGAGAGAGCGCATTTAGACATGCCCTTTTTCAGGTAGTAGCCGTAATAACTACAACAGGTTTTGTTACCGCCGATTTTACAAGCTGGACACCCTTTTTGACCATTTTCTTCTTTGGCCTCATGTTTTTAGGCGGATCCGCAGGTTCTACCGCCGGGGGAATTAAAGTAATGCGTCATTTGTTGATAATTAAAAATGGCCTGCTCGAATTTAAACGAACACTGCACATCAATGCGGTGATACCGGTGCGGTACAATAATAAAACCGTCAAGGAACATATTGTCTATAACATAATAGGCTTTTTTGTTCTTTATATGCTATTATTTATAATCGGGGCTCTGGTATTGGGTATTTTGGGACTCGATTTTGTGAGTGCTATTGGTGGTGCCGCTTCGGCTTTGGGCAATGTAGGTCCCGCTTTCGGTAGTCTAAACCCTTTGAGTAATTTTAATGGACTTCCCGATTTGGGCAAATGGTGGTGTTGCTTTTTGATGTTGGCAGGTCGACTAGAACTCTTTACCGTATTAATTTTGTTGACCCCATATTTTTGGAAACGTACCTAGAACGTGCTTTCTTTTTGTTCTGCCCTTTTGAAATATAGGACTAGATCTTGGGAATTAAATTTTCCACTACAAACTCTTCAAATTTAGCAAGTGCCTTCGGAATCCCCGTACGACCAAATCCTATTCTAAAGTAACCGGGAAATTCATAAATACCTCCAGGTAGTAGGAGTACTTTTTTCTCTCTAAGGGTACGCTCGGCAAACAACATATCGTTGGTGTCGAATTTCATTTGTACAAAGGCTATAGGCCCGGCCTGCGGACGCCACCAAGAAAATAGTTCGGTATATTTTTCGAAAAAAATGTCGAATAGACGAAGATTTTGCTTTACAATGTGCAGGTTTCTAGCTAAAATGGTTGCTCGGTTTCGTAGCGCGACCCCGGCCAAAAACTCGCTAGGGGCCGAGTTGCAAATAGTGGTGTATTCCTTTAGGATGGCAATTTTTTCTAAGATTTCCTTATTCTTGCTGGCCACCCACCCGATCCGAAGCCCTGGTAAGCCATACGATTTTGACAAGACCCCGATCGATACACCTAACTCATACGCATCTGCAAAAGCAGGGATAGCATATGCAGGGCTGTGTTCTAATTCCCGGTATACTTCATCGCAGAAAATAATGATGTTGTTTTTTCGTGCTATGGTAATCACTTCCATCTGTTGCTCTTTCGAAAAGTGAAATCCGGTAGGGTTGTGAGGTGTATTGAGAAAGATAACCTTGGTTTTATCCGTTATCAAGTCCGAGAGTTGGGATAGGTCAAAACTGGGGCGGTCGTCTTTGTAAACTACCTCCCATTTAGATACAGTACAGCCAATACTCTCAGGAACCGATTGTACCGATTGATAGCAAGGTGTTTGCACAATTACGTGGTCATCTGCCTTTAAATTTGCCTGTGCAAAGAGAAATATGGGCTCCTGAGCACCTGTGCACACCAAAAGGTCATCGGGGGTAATAATATTATAAATACTACCAATATCATTTCGCAATAGGGGACTACCTTTACTTTCGGTATAGCCCAACCATTGGTTTTGAAACCGCTCTGCGGCGCCGACCTCAAGAGCTAGTAACTCCTGTATCGTCATCGCTTCACAGTCCGAATTGCACAGTGAATACTCCGATGAGAATTCATGAAGTGTGTAATATCTCTCTAGTTTAAAAGGTGCTATTTTCACGATTGTCTTGAATTAGATGTTGCGATACCACAAAATACGATTTCTATTATGATCCTTATTTAGTTTGCTACAAATTATGAAACGGATGTTCGCCAACTATTAAGGTTAAATTTATGAATGATGGCCATGGTATTCTAATCGTAATAACGAATAATACGACCGTTATCCCTGCCATACACACTACGTTCGTATGCTTTGATTACTTTGTTCATGGGTATGGGGTTATGGCCAGGGAAAAAGGTTTTGTATTTTTCATAGGCATCTTCGACCATCCCGAGGGATACGACATTAATGCGATGCCCATTTTCCAATTCCAATGCGGCGGCTTGTGCGAAGCTATGAATGCCACCATTTACCATAGCGGCGCTTGTGGTTTGGGCTACCGGATCATCTGCAAGAATGCCTGTTGACAAAGTGATCGAGCCACGAGGGTTTAAGAAATGCTGCCCGATTCGAACAAGGTTTACTTGTCCCATAAGCTTGCTTTTAAGCCCAATGTAATAGTCTTCCTCGCTCAATTCATTAAACGGTGCCCATTTCGCTTCTCCTGCAATACAGACAATGGCGTCTACCATTCCAATTTTTTCAAAAAGTGCCCTTATAGAATCGCTATCCGCAATGTCTACTGTTATATCACCATTGGAACGGGCGGCAACAATAAGTTCGTTGTTCTCTTTAAAATACGACGCTACCTTGTTGCCAATAGTGCCGTTACCCCCTATAATTAGTATTTTCATAATGTTGATTTTTATCATATCCTTATATCGAAATATGTCGATATAAAATGCCAAGTTTTTTACTTTATAGTATTTGCGTTTTGCATGATCAATTTCTCGTTGCGTTTAAAATAAGACCACTTGATAAGACTACTTGCCGTGGCGGGTCGAGATGAGTAGGCCACATTTTTCCATCATTGATAGATAGGTGGAAATCGTAGATTGCGATAAGTTGGTCTTTTCCTGAATATAGGTTGCACAGACCCCCATCGTTAAAGTGCTTTACTGCATTGTGCGGCGGAAAATGGTCTTCAGGTTGTCTAAGCCAATTTAAAATCTTGAGCCGTACAGGATTCGAAATGCATTTACTTATATCTACCACTAATCGATTTTCCATACATCAAACATATTGATAAATCTCGATATGTCAAAGTGTAAATCAAAAAAAAGCCTTGAATAAAGTATTCAAGGCTCGTATAATAGCATTGTTTTAGTTAGCTCAACGCCGTCTGTATTCTTGAGACCGCCTCCCGAATCTCGCTCTCCGAGGCAGCATACGAAATACGAATGCAATTACCATTTCCAAAGGCATCACCTGTTACTGTGGCCACATTGGCAAACTCCAATAAGTACATAGCAAAGTCAGAGGCATTTTTTATAGTAACATCGTTGAACGTCTTTCCGAAATAGGCCGTAATATCCGGGTATACGTAAAACGCTCCCTCTGGCTCATTGCACTTAAATCCTGGAATGGCGTTTAAAAGCCCTAATATGATTTTTCTACGCTCTTTAAATTCATCGACCATGTACTGTACTTTGCTGGGCGATTCTGTCAAAGCGGTAATCACTGCACGTTGTGCAATACAATTGGCACCACTTGTCACCTGCCCTTGAAGCTTGTTGCAAGCTCTGGCAATGTAAGTGGGTGCGCCAATATAACCAATACGCCAGCCCGTCATTGCAAAGGCTTTTGCTACACCGTTAACGGTAACGGTACGGTCATACATATCTTCGAAGGCCGCCATAGAGGCATGCTCGGTAACCCCATAATTGATGTGTTCGTATATCTCATCGCTTACCACGACTATTTTAGGGTATTTTTGTAATACATCGGCGAGCGCCCGTAATTCTTTTTCACTATAGATAGAGCCGCTGGGGTTGCAAGGAGAGCTGTACCAAAGCATTTTGGTATTAGGCGTTATGGCAGCTTCCAGCTGATCTGGGGTCATTTTGAAATCACTTTCGAGAGAGGTGGGTATTTCAACGGGAACACCGTCGGCGAGTTTTACAATATCACTGTAGCTTACCCAATAAGGGCAAGGCAATAGTACCTCGTCTCCCTTGTTCAATACCACTTGAGCTATATTATACAAAGCTTGCTTGGCACCTGTTGAGACCACTAGCTGGCCGTATTCGTAGGTGAGGCCGTTATCGCGTTTAAATTTGGTGATGATGGCATCTTTCAAAGCTACATACCCGTCAACGGGCGTGTACGAATTGTAGTCATCGTTTACCGCTTGTATCGCCGCATTTTTAATATAATCAGGAGTGTTAAAATCTGGTTCTCCCAGACTTAGTCCGATAATGTCTTTTCCGGCAGCCCTTAGTTCACGTGCTTTGGCGGCCATTTCAAGCGTAGCCGAAGGCGTAACACTCTTAATTCTTTCAGAAAGTTCTTGGGTCATTTGTAACGATGGTGTCATGATGAAAGCTATGTTTGAAACTAAAGCAACTAGTCAAGCTATTTTTAATACGACGCTTTGAGGTCCGAGGGTCAATACTTTGTAGTTCCTAGTACTGCAAAGCGGGCCGCTTGCCTAGTTCTTTTAAATGTTTAAAATGCGAAATTATAGCTTTTCTGGTAGTTTTATATTCGTTATACGGCAAATTAAATTCCTTTGCCGTTTCTTTCACAATTTTGGAAATTTTTGTGTAATGAACATGACTTATATTCGGAAAAATATGATGTTCAACTTGATGGTTCAAACCACCGGTGAACCAGTTGACAATACGATTTTTGGTTCCAAAATTTACCGTAGTAAACAATTGATGGATCGCCCAAGTATTTTTCATGGTGCCACTTTCATCCGGAAGCGGGGTATCGGCTTCATCAACTACATGGGCCAGTTGGAAAACGACACTTAGAATAACACCCGCAACATAATGCATAATAAAAAAACCAAGTAGAACCTTCCACCAGGCGATGTCCACAAAAATCAATGGCAGTACGATCCACATAGTGATATATAACAACTTGGTAATAACCAAGGTACTCCAATTCGTAGCGGCACTTGGCAACTTTCCGTAAGAAAGCTTTCGTTTCATATAGCGATACATTTGCTGAAAATCGGTGGTTATAGCCCAATTAAATGTTAGCAGACCATAAAGGAATACAGAGTAAAAATGCTGAAATCTATGATGTTTTTGCCATTTTGAATGCTTGGAAAAACGTAAAATACGGCCAGCTTCCAAATCTTCATCATGCTCATGTATGTTCGTGTAGGTATGGTGCAATACATTATGTTGTACTTGCCAATTATATACGTTCCCGGCAAGAATGTAAATACTGCTGCCCATGAGTTTGTTTACCCATTTTTTATTGGAATAAGAACCATGGTTTCCATCGTGCATTACATTCATGCCCACACCAGCCATGCCTATACCAATAACAATGGTCAATAGCAGGTTTGCCCAGTTCGGAAGGTTTAAAGTAAGAATCAAAAAATAAGGGGCGAGGAATAGCGTGAACATCACGATCGTCTTTAAATGAAGCCGCCAATTTCCTGTTTTTTTGATTTTATTTTCTTTGAAATAATCGTTTACTCGTTTATTAAGAGTTTTAAAAAACTGTGCGGAATCTTTTCTAGAAAATCGAATGGTACTTGGTTCCATGTAATGCAATTTTTCGGTAAATATAATCCAATTAGAAGTGGAATTTCTGAATTGTTTCCCAAAATGGAAATTTTTAAGTGATTGAATATACTATTTTTGCAGAAAATAGAAACTTATAAAGTTATAAGTGGGAGAACAAAGTTATAAGTGTATGAACGCGCAACTCATTTTTGATTATTTCCCGCAACTTACTGAAGAACAAAAAGAACAGTTTGTTTTGCTGGCCTCACTTTACCAGGATTGGAATCAAAAAATAAATGTTGTTTCCCGCAAAGATATCGATGAACTTTACCTGCGCCATGTATTACATTCATTGGGTATTGCCAAGGTGCAACAGTTTAAGCCAGGTTCCATGGTGCTAGATGTGGGCACAGGTGGTGGTTTTCCCGGAATCCCCTTGGCCATTCTATTTCCCGAAACGCATTTTACCTTGGTCGATTCCATCGGAAAAAAGATAAAAGTGGTAGAGGAGGTGGTGCAAGGATTGCAATTAGAAAATGTAACGCCCGTAAACAAAAGGGTAGAGGAGTTGAATCAACAGTTCGATTTTATCGTAAGCAGAGCAGTAGCCGCCATGCCAACCTTCGTGCATTGGATAAAAGGGCGGGTCAAAAAAGAATCGATACATGAAATACGCAATGGTATTCTCTATCTCAAGGGAGGTGACTTGTCAGAAGAATTAAGGGAGTATCGAACAGCTCAGATTTTTGAGCTCACAGATTATTTTGAAGATGATTTTTTTGAAACAAAAAAAGTAGTGTACTTGCCTTTGAAATGTAAAAAGTAATTTTGTATGTCCGTAAACACCCCTAATTTCAATATAATTTCGTATATTTAATTGATAATATTATAGTTAAATATGGATATATTTTCTTTTGGGGTACATTTTACAGATGAACAAAGTTGTAGATTGCATTTTAAAGAGC
>CALLVX010000200.1 GCA_938010765.1 uncultured Flavobacteriaceae bacterium
GTTTGATACGGCCAACGGGTTTAACAGCACCACCAAACGGTATACGATACCAGAAACCGGATACTATTTTTTACAAGGCTATGTGCGCCAGTCCAATACCGTTACCAGTGCTTTTTTTAGAATACATTTCAATATCGATACCGGTATTGATTTCACCCAAATCGTAGATGGAGACGACGTAAAAATTAATGTCAGCGGCATTTATCGTTTGACCGAGGGGCAAGAGGTATTTCTGCTTCTCCGAAACTTCTCTCCCGACACCGATGTGCGTATCGATGGCACAGGTAGTTGGTTCGAAGGGTATAAAATCAACTAAGAGAAAATTGTACAACAAAAACCGAGGATTATACCTCGGTTTTTGATTGTATGGTTTTAGCCTCGAATAAAGTTTCAAAATGGCCAAGCAACTTTTGCTTCACCTCGTTTACTTTAACTTCTCTTTTTCCAAGCTCTACGTTTAAACTGGTGACCGCTTTGTCTTTTATCCCACAAGGAATCATTAAATCAAAATAGCCCAGTTCGGCATTCACATTCAACGCAAAACCGTGCATCGTAACCCACCTACTGGCACGTACTCCCAAGGCACAAATTTTTCGGGCAAAAGGCGTCCCTACATCCAGCCAAACCCCGGTTTCTCCTTCAGAGCGTTCTGCTTTTAAACCGTATTCCTTCAAGGTGAGGATGACCATTTCTTCTAGCAAACGTAGGTACTTATGAATATCGGTAAAAAAATTGTCTAAGTCCAAGATCGGATAGCCTACGATCTGCCCGGGGCCGTGATACGTAATATCTCCTCCTCGGTTAATCTTATAAAACTGGGCACCTTTTTTAGAAAGTTGCTGCTCATCGACCAACAAATTGCTCCTATCGCCGCTCTTTCCCAAAGTAAATACATGCGGATGTTCAACAAACAAAAAATGATTGGGAGTTTCTAGCTGGGCATGCTCCCTTCGGTTCTTAATTTTCAAATCCACCGTTTTTTGGAACAGCAGTTCCTGATAGTCCCACGTTTCTTTATAATCTTTGAGACCTAAATCTTGGAGAAGTACTTTTTTATTCATTTTTCAAACTCGACCTCTATATTAAAATAGTTAGGGTCATTGTTCATTTCAAACATACTTGCCTCTAACTCGACCCCCATAAAATCTGAAAGCACCTTGGCGTTGGGATTGTTTACGCTCCGCACTCGATACGGAAATTTGTACACCTGCTTAAAACGTATCATATCGGCAAAGGGATCATCTGCCTTCATAGTGGTATCTTTCTTTTTAAGCATTTCGGCAACTGCTTTTTCCGTCATTTTGCGAGAAAACCCTTTTTTTGAGAACTTGGTATCGAACGATTCGGCCATTTTAAACAAATCTTCTATCCCGTCGTCGGAAACAGAATCGTTCTCCGTATTCCCAGTAGGTTTCATCCCTCCTATTGGATCCAACCCTTTTTTTAACTCCTTTATATCGGCTTTTTCAACGGCATCCGCAAATTTTGCGATATCGTCCAGTTTTTTAAAAGCATATGTAAGCCGCATATCCATTTTTTTTTCGGTATCACTCATTTTCATAGCAAACTCAAGCGGGCGAAGTGCCTCCAATTTTTCCTGTTCTGCTTTGGACAATGAAGCAATACTATCTTTCTTATCATCTAGAAAAGCGGCAAAATTAATCAGCGTATCCATTTCGGTAGCAGAAAGGGAATCATCGCTTTTAACAGTTTCCATCATTTCCGCCATATCGAAGCCCACCTCATAGCTGCCGCTTCCATCTTTGTTGAAGCGTATTTCTTCACGAAGTTGACAGGCCGATAAAGTGACTATCGCCAAACATATAAAAAGTGTGTTTCGTACCATCTTTCACATTTGAAAGACAAAGATACGTTGATCAATTGGGATTGTTCAAAATTACCAAGGCGGCAATAACGCCAGGCACCCAACCGCATAGGGTCAGTAATAAAACAATTAGAAAAGAACCACATCCCTTGCCAATAACGGCCAAGGGGGGGAAGATAATAGCCAATAATACTCTTAAAAAACTCATTGATTTGGATTTATAATGATTGATGTACCTAATAGGTCGCTATTTTCCCCTTTTTGTTACGATCTAAACCCATAAATCCTTTTTTACATTCATACTTCGAAGTAGTATATTTGCACCCTTAATCACCAATGATATGCAACTTTCGGAACAAGAAATCGTAAGAAGGGAAAAACTAGGGAAACTACGGGAATTGGGAATCGACCCCTACCCTGCGGCCCTATATCCTGTAGATGCTACTGCAGACAGCATTAAAAAAGGCTATGCCGAGGGTAAAAAGGTGGTTATTTCAGGAAGGTTAATGTCGCGCCGAATTCAAGGGAAGGCTTCCTTTGCAGAACTGCAAGACAGCACAGGCCGTATTCAAGTATACTTCAATCGGGACGAAATCTGCCCTGGGGAGGACAAAGGCCTCTACAATGGTGTCTACAAAAAGCTGTTGGATATTGGCGATATCATAGGTATCGAAGGGGAGCTGTTCATCACCCAAGTTGGGGAAAAGACCGTTATGGTCAAAAAATTTAGCATGCTGAGCAAAGCATTGCGTCCTTTACCCTTACCAAAAAAAGATAGTGAAGGTAATGTATACGATGAGTTTAACGATCCCGAATTGCGCTATCGACAGCGCTATGTTGATTTGGTTGTAAACCCTTCGGTAAAAGAAACCTTTATAAAACGTACCAAGATTACCAATAGTATTCGTCAGTTTTATAACGATCGCGGCTATTTAGAAGTAGAAACACCCATTTTGCAACCCATACCTGGGGGCGCTGCCGCCAGACCTTTTTTAACGCACCACAACGCGTTGAACATGCCTTTATACCTGCGTATTGCAAATGAATTGTATCTAAAAAGATTGATCGTAGGCGGTTTTGACGGGGTATATGAATTTTCAAAAGACTTCCGAAACGAAGGCATGGACCGCACCCACAATCCGGAGTTTACGGTAATGGAACTCTATGTAGCTTATAAAGACTACCATTGGATGATGGATACTACCGAGCAATTGCTCGAACAAGTGGCCATCGATGCCAATGGCACCTCTAAAGTAACCGTAGGGGACAACGAAATAGAGTTCAAGGCCCCGTATGCAAGAGTACCCATTTTGGAGGCCATAAAAATACATACCGGTGTTGATGTTGCAGGGATGGACGAGACCAAACTGCGCGCGACTGCCAAAGACTTGGGTCTCGAAGTGGACGAGACTATGGGCGTTGGGAAACTAATCGATGAGATTTTCGGCGAAAAATGCGAGCACCACTATGTGCAGCCCACCTTTATTACCGACTACCCAAAAGAGATGAGTCCGTTGACAAAGCAGCATCGCGACAACCCCGCATTGACCGAGCGCTTCGAATTAATGGTAAACGGGAAAGAGTTGGCCAACTGCTATTCGGAATTGAACGA
>CALLVX010000201.1 GCA_938010765.1 uncultured Flavobacteriaceae bacterium
GCAAAACGTAGAAAGTCATGCTCACCACGACTAATAGCTTCAATTTTTTGAATGATTAATGTTCGGTATTTCCGCTTAAAATAGAGCCGTAAAGCTGCTTCAATCATTTGATAACCAAACGAAGCATGCATTGGGTCTAAACCATGAGCCTTCATAATACCACAAACATTCTTCTGGGTTAGTCTGTTGTTTTTAAGGGTTCTCAAAAAACCAATTAATCGTTCTTTGGTTCCTAGATTGCTTCTGAGATATTTGGCTGTTTTAAGAAGTGTTTCCCTGGGGTATTTCGTATTGATAAATTCCCATACATCCGGTTGTATGCTTAGGGTTTTAATACAAGTGTCTTGTTTTCGAGCAGGCGCAAAATTCTCTAATACTTTCTTAGAGTATTGCGCTTGTACTTTATCCAATTTGCTGATTAAGATTGGGTTTTGAATCTGATAATCCTTCAGCTTCGGTTTGATACCAAACAAGCGCGTATTGAGTTTATACCGTTTTGAATGTCCTTTGAATATTTGCTCCGTACCATTGGTGCCAACATGAGAAGTACTTAGTTTATAAGTGCCTTTGCAATGTAATATTTTCTTTTCGCCAGTTGGTAAAGTAAGGGTGTAAGAGTAGGGGGCGTTAACGGGAACTATATATTCTGCAGCAATAAGCCCCTTGATATAAAAGCTATAAACCCCACCAAATAAATCACGTAGTACATCGCTTGAAAGTTCAACGCCTGTATTTTGACTATGGCCAGCTGTTTTGTTTTTGTAGTAGATAATGCCCAAAAGATACACGTATCGTTCATGGCATTTATACGAGTCACGAAGTGATCGTACCGGCAAAGAGTGTATCTCTGCCTTTACAGGTAGTTTAATAATCATATTTAAACTCAATTATTATAGAAAGCAAAGGTGTCCAGCCCTTACTCATCGTGAAATTAGAAATAAAAAAAGGTTTTGTGAAATGAAAATGTAGATTTTCTTAATAATAATTGAAAACATGGCAACATACTAATTGAGAATCTTTCAAAACAGCCCATTTCAAAAACAAGGGGACAACCAAGAAGACACAAAGCAAGCGGCCTTAATATATTGCCATACATTTTAAAACTATTTGATGGAAATAGTATAGATCAAAAATGATTCTACAGCCGTTTTATCAAAAAAGCAGAAGCATATTAGAAAGTCAAACAAAACTATGGCAACATACAATTGAGAATTTTTAAAAAAGACACAAGCAAAAAGAAAAAAGGGAAGACCAACCAAGGGAACAAGAGAACGGCCTTAATATGTTGCCATATATTTAATAGTAAATACTGAGTACTCCTATGACAGCGAAATTTTGAAATATTCTTAAATTACACCGGCATCCGTTATTATACATAAAGGCAACTACTGGATAAAGCGCGAGTGGATTCTAAAAAAGAGTAGGGGGGGGCCAGAAATTGACTTCCTGCCATAATTGGGTAACCATAGATGAATAAAAAAATCAACCTTCAGAAAACATAGAAGTAATTCTGAGTTTCTATTGACAGGAGGCCAACTTGCTATAGCTACTTATTTTGATTTGATATTCTTTGAAAATTCATCCTCAGGCATTCCAACAGGAAAAAGCACATGGTACCACATACAATTATATCCATAACGTATTAATCTAAGCCATCTGGGAAGTTTGTTTTGCTTTGCCATTATTGAGAATTACTTAATGTATTAATTCTAATCGTCGAACTATTGAATTTGAATAAATCAAGGACGTATCCATAAATTTGGAATATTTCCAAATCACAACTATTGAATCCTATATTATAGCCCTAATTAGTGTATTGATTCTTATTCTAGAAATTAAACTCATAGTTTACTTCATTATTTCTCTTTAGTTCATGTGATTGTTTTTCCACTAATCTTATCGGTTTCGAACATCACTATTTCCGCTGTCCGCAGTTTCGAATATTCAACGTTCATTTCGCTTTGTACATACTCGTGAACTTGAAGGAAGTCAGGTTGATTCACAAGGGAAATGATCCCCTCTAAATACCCAAAATAATTTGTCGCTTTTGAAATCTGTGATTGATTGACCTTTCCTATAATATACCTGAAAATCCTACTGTCCCAGATAGCATATTTTTCAGGGCTTATAAAATGCAATAATTTGGAAGGACCGACCATTGAATTATTAATCATTGTCCTAAGTAGCCCTAATTCTTCCAAGCTTGCTGAGTGCCCTTTTTTGACCTTGTTGAGTAAAACAAGAACTTGCTCTATTTCTTTGGTGTTTATACGCAGCATAGTAGGCATCCATCCATAGACCATATGGGTGGCCACAATAATGTCATTGTAAACAAGGATATCCTTGGATTTAAAGAATTCGATAAATTCGCTGTAATACGGATGAATCGATATTTGATGGGAATAGTCTACCTCTTGGTAATCTTTAAGCAAGCTATCCAGGTTAAGGTTTGTAAATTCCATAGGCACTTAATCGAACAGGCGTTTTTGTGAACCAAGCTCAGGATAATCAACCCTTGCCAATGAAGCCGCCGTATTTCTGTTGTGTTTGGGTTTATACAGGTCTTTTGATACGGTATAGGCGTCGAATTCATCTTTAGTAAATCCAACCTTTATAAGGCTCTTTACCTTTTCAGCCGAAAGGTCATCGCGCAACCATTCGGATTCAAAATCCGAATCCAGAACTAAGGGCATCCTTTTCTTTTCGTTATGTATTTCGCCGAAGAAATCATTGGCTTTTTGGGTAAGAATCGAACAACTGAAAAGTTCATCATCGAGCTGGGTATAGATTCCTGCAAAAGCGAATAATGAATCGTCCTTTAAATGGCAAAAATAAGGGTAGGAGCTATGGTTGTATTTGTGCGGCTCAAAAAAACCATCTGCCAATATCAGGCAGCGTTTTTCCTTTATGGAATCTTTATAGGTTCGGGAAATGAACACCGTTTCGCTTTTTGCATTGAGCGTATTGTATTTCTTTCTAAAACCTTCGATATCCAAAGCCTCATGCTGAGGAATTAGCCCCCACATTGCTGGGACGATTTCATTTGGAGAATCTTGGGGAATTATAAAAAGGTTTCCACGGTGAAAACCTGATTGATAATAGTAAGGCTCATAGAGAAGTGGCACTTGCATTTCAGCTGAAAAACGTTCTTCAATTTTTTCCTCTTTTTTACGAAGCGATACGGAGTAGCACATCCTTATTTTCTTTTATGGTTTTTAATGCTGTAGGTGACAACACCCCAAATTACAAGGATTTTATCTCCAGAAATTACAATAGGCTCATAGTCCTGGTTCTCGGGCAGTAAAGTAACCTTGTCCTTTTCTTTCTTGATGCGCTTAACGGTAAATTCTTCCTCTAAAAAACATACAGCGATACATCCGTCATAGGGTTCTATACTTCTATCTATTACCAATAAATCACCATCGTGCATTCCTGCTCCCTCCATGGAATTACCATTGACACGGGCGTAAAAGGTCGCTTCTGTGTCCCCGACCAGTTCGGTATCTAGTGAAATTCTGTTCTCTTTGAAATCATCTGCAGGGGAGGGGAAGCCAGCAGAAATACCACCGTCAAAAAAGGGCAGTCCTCTTCTTTGGCTATCGTCGGGTATAAAAAATTCTATTTTTGCTTTGGTGGTCAATTGCATTTAATGCTAATAATATCGTTGATGTTGCTGGTATATTTTGGCGAGAGTTGGTTGCGGTTCATTTTCCATTTTCGCTTTAAATCCATTCCCCCGAATTTAACCAAATCGTAGCCATTGAGCAAGTTCAGTTTGTCTACTGCTCTCATAATATCTAAATGTCTAGGGTCGCTGTTATGGAATAGGTTGAACTGCTTTTCAAAAGTAGGGGATAAACCCATGACCATAATACCCGCTCTCTTATAGTGATACCCCTCTTTAAAAATGATTTTTAGCCCCTTTAAGGCATATTTTGTTATTTCAATAGTGGAATTAGTCGGGTAGGGGAGTTTTACACATATTGAGCGCCCATACTGAGGCAGATCGGCTCTAAAGGAATTACTGCGCACAAAAACGGTTATCAAAGCGCAATCAGAACCTTGTTTACGTAATTTTCGTGCGGTGACCCCTGAAAATGTTCGAATTCGTTCGGCTATATCGTCATATTCGGTATACATTTTAGAAAATGAACGGGTACAGGCGATTCCCTTTTTATTGGTTACCTGTTCCATTTGAATTGAGGGTTTTCCCATCAAGTCGTGTTTAAGGCGTAAACCCATTACGGTCATTTTATCCCGTACAAAATCATCAGGAAGCTCAGCGAATTCCAAGGCGGTTCGAATGCTGTGTAATTGCAACATTTTGGCGTAGCGCGAACCGATACCCCAAACATCTCCGACCTTTATCCAGTTCAGTACTTTTTTTCTTTTTTCTTCGCTGTCCATCACATAAACGCTGTTGGTTCGCTCAGGGAATTTCTTTGCAACTCGATTGGCAGCTTTGGCCAGCGCTTTGCTCTTGGCTATGCCAATAGATACAGGGATTCCGGTAGCTCTAAAAACATAGTTTTTTATCTCTTCGGCATAGTCTTCCAGATTGTAATGGTCAAATCCTTTAAAAAAAAGAAAGGCTTCATCGATACTGTAGATTTCAACTTCATCGCAATATCTAGAGATAATATTCATTACTCTACTGCTCATATCACCATACAAGGCAAAATTGGAACTGAAGACTTTAACCCCTTTTTCCGATAACATTTTTTTGTACTCAAAGTAAGCTGCACCCATTGGAACACCCAAGGCTTTTGCTTCATTGCTACGGGCAATAACACAACCATCATTGTTTGATAATACGACAAT
>CALLVX010000202.1 GCA_938010765.1 uncultured Flavobacteriaceae bacterium
TACCAACACTTCTTGCTCAAGATTTTCTGCTTGTTGATCGTCGATTAAGATAAAATATCCGTTTTTCTGGAAGGCATCCAGAGCCGTTAAAATCTGTTTTTCAACATCAATTTTTTTCTTTCGGTTTCTTAGTTTGAAACCATTCAGCGTTTTCTCTGCCTCGCTAGGCTGAATTAAGCCTTTGAAATATTCTGGCAAGGTATGATTATATGATTTTACCTCCGCTTCCACGCGAGCAGCGATCAAATCCTTTACCGTAGTCCGCTCATTCTGAACAGCTATCTCTATTCGGTTTAAAATATCCCCTGTAAAAGTGGCATCCTTTATTGTTAGTACCATAGTATGTTTTTATTGAATTTATTCATTTTTCGGCTTTTCTTATTAATTTAAATGTAAGAACCCCCTTCCCCAAGCTTCATTTTTACTCCTAAAATATGCTTACAAAGGCCACGTTTGTCTTGGTAATTTGTATACCAACTACAGGTGCAGCGATTCTGATTTGAATCGATTATCACCTTATGGGTAATCCCATCGGTGCCTTTTACCTCGGCAACTACCCCTTTGTCATTTCGAGAGTTCAGCTGAATATACTGCTTAGCAACCAGCTTTTGCGCATTTGTAAATCTAGGATTCAAGCTTTTAAGCCGGTTCAATTTAAAAGGGAGCCTTCTATAAAAATGTTCTTTTTCTTGCAAATCGTACCCCAGCAGACCGATAGAAGATAGTGTAGATACTAGACTATCCTTAACCTTAAAACTAATATCACTTTCTATAGCCAATAGGTTGGCATCAAAAACACCATTGGTTTTACAAAGTTCATTCATTCCCAAAATATAATTATCTGGTAAGGTCAAGGTTTGATTTTCCAAGGTTTTTCCTTCGCCAGAAAAACCACGGTAAACTCCTGATGAAAATACAAACAACATTCTTATATTTTTGAGATGCATCGTTATAGCCAAACTTTGTTCATTTGCATCTGCGTAAAAGGAAACTGCATCCACTTGAGTTAACAAACCAAATAGGAGTGCAAGACGATGCACACCACCTACTCGTAACGCTTTAGCCTTTGCAACTGGAGATAGGTAGCATTTGTTCGTTTCTTTAACCAAATAATAATCACTTTTAACGGGAGTTTTGGGTACTGTTCTGAAGAACTGAATTGCTTCAATTTTGGTTAGCGTAAAAGCGTATTCCATATCAGAAAGATACATTTGAACATTGCCTAATCCTTTAATCCATCGATTGGGCAAACTAACCTTTTTTTCAATGATGTTTTCATTTTGCGTAATGAAGTTAGTCTCCTTTTCCCCAATACCCAACAGAAGTTTTTCACTCCTTCCTACTTCATTAAAAGCCCTAATAGTAGGGTTATTGAAATCAATGTTCGTACAGCCCTCATGTAAAAAATCTCCATCAAGTGAAGCCTCATCCATATCAACACGTGCATAAACCCCATTACAAGATGAAAAACCTTCAAAACGTAATTGGCTACTACCCACCGAAATAATCGGGTCTCGAAGACGCATTTGTAATCCTTGAGCCACGGCAAAATGCGACCGCACCGTTTTCGCCAGTAGAACGAGGCATTGAGAACTCAAAAAAGAGTTCGTAAATCGACCATAAAAAAAACAAGGAACATCGTTATCTGTTTCCACTTCTGAACAATGTGCTAGTAGCAATGCTTTTTCGCTTGCTATTGAGCCATACTTTGAGGTTGTTCCGTATTGATAGGCGAAATCTGGCGCTTTCATTTTTTTAATACCTTTAGTTTTTCTCCAATTACCGGATCTTGTTTGGTTTTCAATTCCTTGGAAAGCTCTCTATACAAAGTCACTACTTTTTTAAAACTGTTTGGTAATTTACCTGCTTGTCCTTCTAATATGCAATTGGCAAGTATTTTTAAATGTAACTCTTTCAATGCTTTATTATGACCTGGTTTTTCAATATAGTCCGTCAACCGTTTCACAGGAGCGTATTTTTCAGCTAGCATAACCGCCAAACTTTTAGCTAGTAATTCAGAATCGATACAATCAGCTTTTAAAGAAAATGAGATGTACTGTGCCGCTAATTCCCGAGATATCTTTTTCTCGAAAACCAAGCATTGAGCGATGTATAGCCAGCCGCCATGATAGACCTTTAATTTATAATCGAGCAGCGCCTGAATCGGATATTGACACTGTTCAAACTCGGCTACTTCATTTCCAGAAGCCGTATCTGGCAGGTATCTGCACAACCATCCATCAGTATAGTTAGGCAAAAGGCTTATCTGATAAAGAATATCTGCTCTAGAAGCTACACCATGAGGTGCGGCATAGTAGTATAATACCGGCTGGTTTTTGGGTTTGTCTTTTTTATCGACATACCATCGCGAATTGTTCCAACTATCGGCTAATTTTAACCGATACCAGGTCCAAACATCCGATGTGTGTACTTCGATTCTAAAGTCTTTATAAAAAGGTTCAACTACTGTAGGAATCGATACCGCCTTGCTTTTCGTAAATTCTAGGAAGGTCTTATCAGGGTTTTTAGTTCGGCATACTTGTGACCAGAGCGGTAGCAGCTTATTATTTTTTGAAAAAAATCTTTTATCCAATTGCACGGTATCAGAAACTCCGAGTAAATATTGAATGGCAAATCTATAGTCGCTTTTTAGTGTTTTCACTTTTTCAATGGCCGAATTTGAAGGTGCCACCTTTAGAATCCGATTGATTGCAACAATGAGGTCTTCAAGATCAGGGGATTCCTTTATTTCCTCATACTTTAAGAGCCTATCAACAAGAATATCGGGATGTACAAAAAACGGAAGATGGGTTGGCGTTGACAAAAACGATAACTTGTCTTTCTTTTGTAACTTGTTAAAAGTAAGTCTACTTTTATGTCTTAGAAAGGGAATATGGCTTACTTCTATCTTTACTGTCTCAGTGAATTTTTTCCTTCCTTCACACCAATTATTGATATACTCCTTGAAATATAACATTGCCTCTATTTCCCAAAAGCGTTTGTTCAATTGTCGTTGATATGGTCTTAACTGCTTTTGGTAATCTTCGGGAACGGAATCTTGCAACTGAATCAAACCTTCAAAAAATAAGTCAATATCACAGGCAGATTTAGTCTTGATACAAGTACCTATATGAAATAACAAATCATCCCACCTCTGCGGCAAACTTACTGATTTAAGCTCTTCTGCTTCTTTAGGTTCATCCAAGATTTCTAAATCTTGCTGTTCCATACCTAAAATTTCCAATGCCCTTATTTTCAAAACCGAAGTATAGGGTTCTACCCAAGTTTCAATCTCTGTTTCTGGCGTATATTTCATTAGTAAGGTCGCAAACTTAGCTTGTGTTTGCGTATTTACCTGCAACAACCCTAAACTTAAATGTTGCGATATATCTTTTTGTAAATTCGGATGATTATCTAATGAAAACTCGACTATAGAGAGCAATTTGGCTAATGCTTTATCCACTTTTTCCTGAATGAACAAGTTCGGCGCACTAGCTATGAAAGACTCATGATCAAAACTTGTCTCTTGATAAACAGCACATAGAATTTCGACCGCAAAATTCAGCGTTCTTACATTATCGGAATTCAAAAGGGCAAAAAGCAGTTTTTGATGTTCAATGTATTCTTCTTTCGTGGGTGACAACAATAAAATGAGACTAACATGCCAATTAAGGTGTGGTTTTTTCCAGTTGTTTAAAAGTGATTCCAACAAGCCTTTTAATAAAGACCTTGGTATGAGTCCGTTTTTAAGTAATATTTTAAAAACTTCGCTCCAATAGGTACTGGCTTTAGCGCTTAACCCATTTTTGTAATCGATAGTTTCAGCTTTTATCAAATCTAAAACGGGAATTTCATACTTATAAAATTGTAAAAAGACCCTAGTAAGTGCTTCGGGGTTAGCCATTTGGAAATTCGCATCAAGAAAATGATTATTATCAAAGCCATAAATGGTAAAAAGGCGCATTACAAATAATTCTTCATCAAATGATACCCAGCCATTTTCATGAAGTTTCCAAAGTAATTTAAAATCCATTTGAGAAAACCGCTCCTTTGTAATTTCCTTTATCGCCGAATCTAAATAGTTAGGAGAATAATTAGAAAAAAAGTAAATTATCGGCCGATAGCCCAAGTCTGGTGAGAAAAGGCACTTTCCTATTTGGTACCCTATTGACAATCCAAAATTCGTTGTTATTTTCTTAACTTCTTCAGAATTTCTGGTACATGCAAGTATGGCAATATCTAGACAGCTGCTTATTTTTTTTCGATTTTCGAAAAAATCCTCTCTTTTTTTTCCTTTTAAATCCCAACCGTTGTGACCTAATAGTTTGGTGTTGATATCAAGTTCAATGAGGTAGCTAAAAATATTGTACCTCTCCGCCGATGATAATGGATCTAAATAATCCAGAACTCCCTTCCAATCCGCTTTTTTAATCAACTTGTTAAGATCATCTCTCATTGGTTCTTTCTAGTGTTAAATTCTACATATGGTTAACTATCTATTTATCATCACATTGTCCTTTATTTAACTCATTCTTTGTTTCTGAAAGAGTCATAGGACTATACAACTGAGTTGCCTGAACAATTTTCTTTAAAATCCGTTTCCGCAATCGTTCTGGTTTCAATACTTCAACGGCTTCCCCGAAACCTAAGATCAATCGTTCCAACTCATAGTTTAGTTTTACTAAAAAAGTAATTTCAATACTTTCGTCATCGTTCTTCTTAACCATACGTTGCGAATGATGCAAAGGCTTTGTAAGTACATAGGGTGCGTTGTGCTTGTCAATCCAAAGTTTCACAACAGAAGGGCGTTCACGATTTACGGTAACACCCACTACATCTTTATAAAAAACATCGGCATCAAAATCGTTGGTCGTATATTCAGTTTGAAAATCATAGTCTAATCCTAAAATACGATCTAAGGCAAAATTGAGTATCACCTTGTTTTTGTTATTCGACCCAATCAAAAACCATCGGTTATTGAACTCTTTCAGTAAATAAGGATGAAATTTAATAAGGTTCGGTTTGGCAGCCTTAAAAGATTGGTAGGTAATATTTAACACCACTTTCTTCTGAATCGCTTGGTACAATTCATCCAACCAATGCAATCCTCTTAGGTTCTCATTCTTATCCAAATGGATAATAGATGCCCGATGCGTCTTTTCGGTATACACGGTATCCTCTAGACGTTGAATGATACCACCCAATTCAGAAAACAGGGAAAAGTCTTTGAATTGCTTCAGCATTTCCACCGTTTCCGAAAGTACGTCCATATCATTTTCGGTGATGGGAATATTTGTGATGGAAAAACCCTCATCAGCGTATCGGTAGTATTTTCTATCATATACCTCAATAGGGGCATTGTACCCCAATTTATCGCTTCGCATGAGTTGAATGTCCAATTGAACGGTACGCTTGCTTACGTTTACATCTCTTCCCTCATACTCGCATAGGGCATCGGAACATGCAGCGATCAAATCGTCAAGCGTCCATTGGCGATAGCTGTTCTGCAGGCATTTATCAATGGTTTTGTAGCGGATTAGGGCATTTTTGTTGAGGGCCATTAAGAGGTATTTTTAAGGAAGGTAAAAATAGTTTTTTACTACGTAAAATAGTTGCGTAGACATACAAGAAGTTTGTCCCGGAATCATAAAGAAGCCGGTTCACCGACTTCATGTAGCGCCCCGCCGAACGATTGGAGTCGGTGGGGCACCTAAAAGAAATAAAATGAAAAACTACGAAAACATCACAGGAAAAACATTGATCACATTGGGATTTAAATCAGGGAAATGGTTTCCCGAGGCCCTAGCCCATATCAATGATAACCAACTGCAAGAGGCGGCCATGTTGGCCTATTTGGAACAATATCGCCCTGGCCCTATTGTAGCATTGCATTCGGAGGCCATCCCCTTTGCCATTAACATTAAGGCAGAAAACGAATTGGAAGAAAAAAACGTTGCTTCGGTACTTACGACCATGCAATTGTTAATGAGGACCCCTACGATTGTAGACGGTGCGGTTATGCCCGATGCCTGCCCTGCAGGACCAAAAGGGACCATTCCTGTTGGCGGAGTGGTCGTTGCCAAAAATGCAATTCACCCCGGAATGCACAGTGCTGATATCTGTTGTTCGGTAATGTTGACCGACTTCGGCGATGCAGACCCGAAAGCCGTTTTGGACGCAGCACATGCCAGCACGCATTTTGGACCTGGTGGGCGCGATAGAGATGCGCAATACCGTTTCCCAACCGAACTATTGGAAGCCTTTGAAAACAACTTTTTGTTGAACGACGGAAATATGATCCAGGCGGCCCGCACCCATTTGGGAACGCAGGGCGATGGCAATCATTTCCTTTTTGTGGGGAAATCGAAAAAAACGGGAAATACCATGTTGATTACCCATCACGGTTCTCGTGGGCCCGGTGCACGTTTATATACCAAGGGGATGAAGATTGCGGAACGTTTCAGAAAAGAACTATCTCCTGAAACCTTAAAGCAAAATGCGTGGATCCCCTTTGACACCGAAGAAGGGCAGACCTACTGGGATGCCTTGCAAATCATTCGCGCATGGACCAAGAAGAACCATGAAGTGATTCATGATGCTACCTTAACATCTTTAGGAATGGAAGCCGAAGACCGTTATTGGAACGAGCATAACTTCGTTTTCAAAGAAGGGGATTTGTTCTATCATGCAAAGGGTGCCACACCCTTGGATGCCAAGTTTATGCCCGATATTTCGGGGCCACGTCTGATCCCTTTGAATATGGCCGAACCAGTGTTGATCGTGGAAGGTGCAACCACCAAAACCAATCTTGGTTTTGCGCCCCACGGAGCTGGTAGAAACATGAGTAGAACGCAGCATAAAAAAAACAAGGCAGCGTTTTCGAATGAGACGGTATTCGCCCAGGAAACCGAAGGCTTGGATGTGCGTTTCTTTTCAAAGGAAATCGATGTTTCCGAATTGCCCAGTGCCTATAAAAATGCGGCAACCGTACGTGACCAAATGGACACGTTTGATTTGGGAACTGTAATCGATGAAGTGATGCCGTACGGTTGTATCATGGCTGGGGATTGGGAGAAGAATGCGCCTTGGCGAAAGAAACGGAGGAAGTCTTTAAAATGATAAATTCAAATAAAAAAGGGTTGTAGCCTCGCGGTTACAACCCTTCTTATTAATGCCGAATTTTCAGAGAAATTCAAATAATTATTACTGATTCCTGGTAGCAACCCAAACTTCTCTCGCAAAGGTATTGGCTCCCTGAAACGGATAATTTGCATTGACCCTTCCTTGACCGACACCAATTTCTGCCCGAATCTCAGTTCTGGAAGAATTTGCATACAATTGTTTCGCCGGAACCCTTGTTTCAGTACCAGCTCTTAATGCCGGAATTCGCCCGCGCATTGCATTTATTGCTCGCGCCGTTGACGCAACCAAGTATCTAGCCCTTCTAGAAGACGGGTACCTACTTGATTGGAATACCAGATCACAATCGTCGGATGTGCCGCCAAAATTGAATAAGCCAGCCCAACCAATTGTGTAGTAATACGTATAATTATCTGCTGTAGAACTGCTGTACCTGTAAAATGCGAACGTCCCTGAGTTCGTCCATGAACCACCATAACAACTGGCCACACGTTCCGTGTTTTCGGAAGTAGCTAACTGGTACTTTTCTTGCTTGGAAACTTCGTTATATACTACTTTAAGTTTTTTAGAATCAACTTGGGCGTACGATTTTCCCGTTTCTTTTGCTACCTTGTTGTTTACATCTAACAACAGTCCTAAACGGGTGTCAACTTCTTTGACAGCCATTCCTTGGTCTTTTACGATCTCACTCCTCAATTGAAAGAATTCTTTCATCTGCCCTACATCTAAGTTAAGATAGGCATCCGCTACCTTATTCATTTCTTCCCTATCCATATCCGGATTGTCATAGTTTTCGGCAATGTATTTTACCGTAAGGTTCGTTTCTTGGCCAACCTCTTCTGTAGCCACTGCATCTTCTTTCTGGCATGAAGCAACTAAGAACAATGTCAAGCCAGCAAGTAATACGTTTTTTGTTTTCATTTTTAAAATTTTAGGGTTTCTAAATAAGAAAGAATACACTTAGTTCTTTCACTTTGGCAAGTTGGCCAATATCATTCAACTAGGCTTTACCAAAATGTGCGAGGGTTTATCATAATTGCCATTAAATCAAAATGATTGTACTACAACTTTTAAAAGAATACAAACCCAAAGGGTTCAAGAAACCGAAGGCTCGGATGTTCGTTGCTTTTCAACGGAAATCGATGTTTCCGAATTGCCCAGTGCCTATAAAAATGCGGCTACGGTAAGAAATCAAATAGACGAGTTCAATTTAGGAAAGATGATCGATGAGGTAATGCCCTGCGGTTTTATCATTACAGGGAATTGGGAGAAGAATGCACCTTGGAGGAAAAGGAAACGCAATAGGAAGCCGAAATAAGCAATAGCGCCAGTAAGATTTTGTTACTGGCGCTATTCTATTAGTTAATTTTCAATATACAATCGAGAGTTCGGTAACCCGTTTTGATTTTGCACAATGGCCGAAGTATCAATTTTCATATAACTTTTATGAACCCATTGTTGCTTTTCTAAATCCTCCGTAGAAAAGACGATGCTTCCGTTGTCGTTCTCAATGGTTTTAAAATTGGTCAGCTCGTTGAGTTTTTTTTCTGTTTTTTTGTCGTTGCCTTTTACAGCTTCCATATAGGCCAACACTTCTTTTTGGGTTTTTTCAGGGCTTGTTTCCTCGCCTTCCTTGCTAATAGCTTCCACGATTACAGATTCCAATATCTTATCCCAGAAATCGGCAAAAAGTCGCTTGTTATTATAGACTTCGACCCCGTAGATTTCCCCGTTGATCGCATAGGCATAGCCAATCGCATCGGGCATATCGATCAAATCTTTTAATTTTTCATAAATAGAATCCTTACTTTTTTTCAATTCTTCGCTCTCTAAAGCCAACTGCAAGCTGCTGGCAGATTCGTTTGCCGCGACCTCTACGGCATACCCCTTTCTTTTGGATAGTTTTTCGTTCAAATAAGCCTTTTGTTCCGAAACCTTGCTCCATACTTTGCCTTGATTATTTTCATGCTTCGCGGCCAATTTCAAATCTCTTGAGGAGAGCATTTTTGTGTTGGCACTAAAGGCAACTACGACCTCATCTGCTCTTTGCTCCCATCTGCCCTGCTCTACACAAAAACTTGCCAAAGGCATATCTTTGGTGTTCGGGGCAACAATGATATCATGGCTAATCGTGCGATCTTGTTTTCCGCCCTTTACAATATCGCCAGAATGTATAAATACATAATCGGTACCGTTGTTATCGATTGATAGTTCGTTTACCGAACCGGTTTCCTTGACGGTTACCTGTTTCGTATTCATGGCCTCGGACAGGGTATTGTACCTTTTCCCCACCACCTTTTCTTTCCCTGTTAGTATAAACAGGCTCAGGTTTTCAACCGTTTTTGGGTCATTGATCGTGATGCCATCTACCACGATGACTTCCTTGGGCATATTCATTGAAATACCCGACTTTGGTGCTTTATTTTTACAGGCACCTAATACAATACAAAAACAGAGTAGAACGGTATTTTTTAGGTTTGATTTCATGGATGTTGTTTTACTCAAAACTAAGAGCGGGCAAATCAGAAATCAACTCATAATTAGGGAAGCGGCCGTTTCACTGAGGGAAGTCGTCCTCTTACTTAGACAAAACTATTGGGACATATACTACCGATGCATTCGATCCAAAATCTCGATAATTTCAGCCTTTTTACGAACGGAAACAGGTACGTTTTCGCCATTTTTAAGCATTAAATAGCCTCCGTCTGTTTTAATATAGGCACTGATATATTGAAGATTGACCAAGTGACTTTGGTGTATGCGCACAAAATCATAATTCTTAAGCATATCAGCAAAATATTTTAAGGTCTTGGTAACGAATATTTTACGTTTATCTTGAAGATGAAAAACAGTATTATTACTATCCGATTCGCATCGAACAATATCATCTAGGGATACAATGATAATCTGATCAAGGGTGTGCAACGATATTTTATCGGGCTTTTGTTCGGGTGCGGCAATGGTGTCCTTTAAAATTCGCAGCCGTTCTTCATTGGGCTGTATCTGTTCTTTGGCCCTTGTTATCGCCAAGCTTAAATCGTCATTGGCGTATGGCTTTAAAACATAGTCGATCGCTGCAAATTTAAAGGCTCGTATCGCAAATTCATCGCTTGCCGTTACAAAAATAATCTTCGATTTCAGATCTGGGAAAATTTCCAAAACATCAAAACCGGTGCCATCGCCAAGCATAATATCGAGAAAGAGAATATCCGGTTGGTTTTTTCGCAACACTTTCGCCGCTTCCACAACGCTTTGGGCGGTAGCGATGATCTCAATTTCCGGATGCTGGGTTTCAATGTCCTTCCTTAAAAGGGCGAGGGCGTCAGACATGTCTTCTATGATGATTGCTGTAAGCATACTTTTAAGTTCGTCTTTAATAATCGGTTAACAAAGGTATTTCAAAGGTAATCTTCGTTCCCCCGATAGTACCATCCTTTTTTTTGATTTCCACTAGTTGCAATGTATCTGTACCCGAAATAGATTCCAATCGTTCTTTGGTCACCGTCAATGCCATAGACTGATGGTCGGTTTTGACCTTTTCACTTTGCGATTTAAAAATACCCTTGCCATTGTCTGTGATACTGCAATGCAAATGGGTTGCAGAAGTATGGAAACCTATCTGGAGCACCCCTTCCCTGTCGCCTTTTAAAATGCCATGCCGTATCGCATTTTCTACAAAGGGTTGTATCAACATCGGAGGAATCAAAATCTCTTCGGCGCTGGGAATGGTTCTTACCTCGATGCTGTGGTTAAAAGGCTTCGGGGCCATTAACTTTTCAACCTCTATATAGTGCTGTAGGGCTTTAATTTCTTGACTTAAACTAATGGTTTCCTTTCTTGAATTCTGTAGTGTCTCTCGAAGTAAAATAGCAAAACTGTTGATGGTGGTATTCATCTTCTCGGGTTTACTCCCCGCCATGGCTTTTATCCCGTTTAAGACATTAAAGATAAAGTGTGGATTCATTTGCAAACGCAGCGCTTTCTGCTCTAAAGTGAGCAAGTAATTCTGCGTTTGTAAACGTTCTTGCGCAGCCTTGTTTTTTGCCTTGATCTTTCGAATGTACCACCAACCGATTGCCATCAAAAGCAATAGGGCAAAACTCAACATGGTCCATTGAAACCAGTCTTTCTTATACAAGGGACTATCGATAAAAAACCGAAATTGAATAGGGCTACTTTTCTCCCATCTATGATTTCTAGACTGTACCGAAAACGCATGTGCCCCAAAGGCAAGGCCGGCAAAATTTTGTTTCCGCTCTTTTACCCACGGACTCCAATCGCCATCGTCTAATTTAGATCGGTATTCAATTTCATTGGGGTGATCCACATCTACCGTTCTAAAGGAAAAGCCTAGTTGGGTCTGTTCCGGTGTCAGTTGCAATACTTTCTCGCTATTCGTCCAATCTTTCAGGTTAAGGGAGTCAATTTTTTTATACCCCTCTTCTACCTCCGTAAAATAAACGCTGGGTGGTACCGACGTTTTTGTATTCTCACTTGGTATGTGCTGGGTCAACCCATAGATCGCCCCGAACCAAAGATTGCCATTCCTATCTTTATCAACAGCGTTCAAACAGGTTTCTATGCCCAAAAATCCATCGTTTCTACCAAAATGGTACACGTCAATGATTTCATTGGCAGCGTTCAATTCGATTTTATCCACTCCGCGTTCGGTGCCCGCCCATAAATAGCCTTGGTCATCAAAAATTAGCTGATAAATGTTGTTGGAGGATAACTTTTTAGCACCTTTCAACTGCTGAAAATGGGTGGTGCCGCTACTATCGGCATACCATATACCCTTTCCAGAAGTACCCAAGAATATATGGTCTTGATGAAACAGCAACGTTCCTATGGCGGTTTGTTGCTTTAATTCGGTCTCGACTACAGTAATTTTATTTTTTTGAATATAGCCTAAATGTCCATTTTGTGTAGCGAACCAAAACCTGCCTTTTGGATCTTTTACAAAGTCTTTTATGAGTAAATCAGGAATGCTATCTCTTTTTCCAAAGGTTTTCCCGATTACCAGGCTGTCCTTATCCGAATCGTAATTAAACTTTACAATTCCGCTGGCATAGGTAGCGGCCCAGATAAAATCGTCCCCTACCACAAGCTTACGAACCCAATCGGAGGGGAAGCCTTTGCTTTCATTTATGACATGGTTCTTTGTGACTTTTTTTGAAATGGTATCTATTGTAATCTGAAAGATATTGCTCGCACTGAATACCAGACTATCGACCATTTTGGTCTCACGAAAAAGAATGCCCCTATCATCGGATCCAGCCCATATGTTGCCTTTTTCATCACTTGCGATGGTCTTGATCTTTACATCGAAAAAAGGGTCTTCGTTGGGTAGCGGGTGAATCCCCAGCGAGTCGATCTTCGTCAAGCCCGATTCCGAGCTCGATAACCAAAGCCCATCTTTGGCATTATGCACTGCATAAATACGGTTCCCCTTTAGGCCCGTTCCCTTGTCGTAATGGGTGAAGTTATTCTGAAAATATTTATACAGCCCCCCCCCCGAAGTGGCGATCCAAAGATTGTCCCGATCATCACTGATTACTTTTCTGATATGAGGTGCTGCAAGGCCGTTTGCGGTGTTGAGTCGTTTTATCTCGGCAAATTTTTCTGTTTCAACGACGGTAATACCATTGTCGGCAGTAGCTATCCAGAGCTCGTTTTGGTGGATCGACATTGAATTGACGCGAGGTGGCTCTGGCATTAAAAAGTGGTCCTCGGGCCTCTTACTGTCAATAATGAAAATACCATCATCAAAAGTGGCCGCAATAATCTTGTCTTCATGCAAAAGAACAGCGGTGAAATTATTGGTCTCCAGCTTGGTTATTTCGCTTGCAGAATTATTTAATGCGCTGAGTCTCCAAAGTCCGTTGTTGGTTGCCAACCAGTAATAATTTCCATCAAAAAGGATGGCATTGATCTCACTTGCATCTATTTCTGGATGGATGGAAATCTTCCTTAGTTTCTCCTCCTTGGAAAAAATGCAAACTCCTTTTTTTGTTGCTAGGTAAAGGATATTGTCCACAGGATAAAATTGCGCTACCTGCGGGGATTCAAAATTTGCGAACTTATTTTTGACCTTTATAGAAAGTCCCCTTTTACTTCCAATAAAAAGCGAATCATTTGTGGTATACAAGGCGTGTATGTAGTTCGAAAGTAGGCCGTCACTTTCGTTCCATACTTCGAATGTGTCACCATCGAAATTGGCAAGTCCACCACCTTGGGTTCCCAACCACAAATACCCCATAGCATCCTGTACTATATCATACACCTGCGACTGGGGCAACCCATCTTCAATGGTGTACGACCGCAGCTGACTGTTTTGCGCAGCCAATTGCGTTGCTCCTAAAAAACAAAGTAGGGGAAACAAGTATTTTAAGTATCCTATCAAACAGCTTGTTTTAATTTGTATGCTTGCCAAGCGCCAGTGTATTGTTGGCTTTGTTGCTTTTATTCACTTAATTGTTTTATCATTTTCTTTGAATAGTTGATCAGGCGTTGATCTTTACTTGTTGCCAACTCGGGTACTTTTTTATAATATTCAACCGCCTTCTTGTTATTCCCATTCGTTCTATAATATTGCGCCAATCCAAAATAGCCGCCAAAATAGGTTGGAAACTGCGTTTTAATAAAAGTAAAGACATTCAGGCAATTTGTATTTTCTTTTTTACTCAAATAGCGAAAGCCCAATGAGATTAAATCTGCTGTATTCGTTTCGTATTTATTTTGAACGCTCGTAAGCGCGTTGTAGTATTCCTGAATGTTGTCACTTCCGTTCGTATCAATCTCCCGTTCTATCATCATATCAATGGGTATCGGTACTTGACCATCTGAATATAGACTTGCTAAAAAGAACGCTTTACGTCTTAGCGACCCTGTACGATAATCAGCTGTATTGGTATAAATTACCACCGAAATTTTCTCCGATGGAATGCGTACGGCATAATTTCTAAAACCTATGGTACTACCCCCATGCATTACATACTTTCTATTATTTCTTATATCAATTTGCCAGCCAAAACCATACCCTCTTTCTTCGGTCCTTCCATTTTCCCCCCAACTTGAAAAAGCATCGTTTCGCAATGCCGTCTTTATAAGTGTTTCATTGTACAAACTTCTATCCCAATGTGCATAATCGCTAACAGAGGAGTAAACACCGCCATCACCTTGAATAGCCGACCAAATATTCTGGTCCTTGTTTTCATATATGGTGTCATTGAATTTATAGCCAAATGCACGATTCTTTATAGGTAGGTTAGCTACGTAAACCGTACTGTTCGTCATCCCGGTTTTTTCAAAAATTTCCTCATCCATAAAATCCTTAAATGTCTTCCCAGATATTCGCTCTATGATCAAGGCCAAAATGGCATAGCCAGAATTACTGTATTTGTATTCGGAGTTCGCAGGAAATAAAAGACTGTCCTGTTTTATTAACAGATTGAGCACGTCTTTATCTACAAGTTGGTTCTGCGCATCTTTCGGGTATAGCTTCGAATAATCTTGCAAGCCCGATCGATGTGCCAATAGATCCTTGACGGCAATTTCTTTGCCATAATCGGGAAATTCAGGTAGTATTTCTGTCAGCTTCGTGTGGTAGTTTAGCTTCCCTTGATTGATTAAAATCAAAACCCCCATTGCCGTAAACTGCTTGGTTACAGAGGCAAGCCGATAATTTGTTTCGCAAGTTGCTAAAACTTTATTTTCTAGATCGGCGTATCCAAAACTCTGGCAATCTTGTACTTTACCATCTTTAATGACAATAAAGCTTGCACTTGGTTTCTCTCCTATATAATTTTGGAAAAGATATCTTACCCAGTCTTGTGTATCATGTCGTGTTTCGGTTATTTTTTTTGGAGAATTGCATCCGCAGATAAAAATAAACAGCACCAATAGTGCATATATGTATTTGTTTGTTTTCATAGTTTGTCTAGCAAATTTACTGTTATAATGTTTCATACATCAAAAGGTCATCTACCTGGGCAATGCGATACTCCTGGGTATCGGTATCGTTCATAATAGGTGCCAGTACGCATAGTACGGTGGTTTTTCCCTTTATCATTAATTTAGTTCCTTGAATTTTAATTTTCCAACGGTATTTTTCCAGGGGGATGTTCAGTTCAAAAAGCACTTTGGCCATTTCAGGAGATTCCGAGACCCAATCCATAATCGCTTCCTTACCTTCTAGTTTTGGAACATCGGCGGAAGTCTCAAAAGTAAACTCCCAATCTATGGGGATATTGAATTTGAAACTATAGGGGTCTCCTAAAGAAGCTTCTCGTCTTGTTTTTATAGCAGTGAACCAATCGATGTTCGTTTTTGGGTAGGTAGCTCTAAATTCTTTTGAAAGTTGCGCAGGCCCTGGTGATTCTGCCGTGGGGTAATAGGCATAAAACGGTTTGGCCAAATAATGGCCGGCAAATTTTCCGCCAAAGACATTAAAAAAACTGGATGCGTATATGGTTGGCGCGCAAGATGTTGTAAAAGCGCCCTTTACTTCCTGAAGTAAGGCCAAGTTTTCTCCAAGTCCACAGGAATGAAAGATAATTTTTGTTTCATTGTCGGTTCCGCCTTTTAAAGTGGGGATTTCATTTTCTTTCCTAGCATTCTGCAATGTCTTTAGCGTAATGCGTTGGCCATTTTTAGTTGTTTTTAGCGACATTCCCAACCACGCATTGCTATGACTAACGATGTGTATTTCATCAAAATTTGCTCCGTTCGCGCCTTTTTGATCGATCCAGTTGATTATTTCCTCTAGGGAGAACAAGCCATTTACTAGGTGTATTCCCTGTTCTAAAAAATACTTTTTCGCATTGGTGTAGTACGCATTGTCCCCTTCATCAAAACCGGCGATGAAAACGACGGACTCCTTGGCATTCGTTATTTTCAAAGGCAAAGCAAGGGCCGCTTTCGGTGTTTGCGAAAACGGCTTCTTGCAGCCTAGAATCAGTACTAGAATTAGTAAAATGCTATAGTGTACTTTCATCCTTTTTTCTTAGAAATTAGAATTCGTGTTACTGGCAACAACATTTTTAGAAATTTGAGATGTTTCTGCTTTGAGCGACAGTTTATAGCCATTCCAAGTGTAAAAACTGGTGCTGAATTTTTTAGTGCCATTCGCCAAGGCATTCTCGGGTGCCATCTTCTTATCAAGAATGACCGTTCTTAGCTTAATGGTGCTTTTGATTCCGCGCATATCGGAAGGAAAAACAAAAGTTTCCGTTTTAGAATAAGAGGCATCGGAATAATCGATCAGATTGGCAACGTTCGTGAATTTTCCATTATTCCAAAATATGTAGCTCTTCCCTATTTCTCTTCCTGATTTTGTGTCGACCAAACCGAGGGTAATAATATCCTCCACATTAAAAATTCCTTTATTTCCGATATTCATGATTTCAGAAGGAACGGCGGCAAGGCTATCGAGTACAATCTTGTCTAGCTGAAAGCCATTTTTAAAAGCACGTAACTGGTACTTGGTCTCGGCAACACCCATTTCGTTGATCGTACTGCTCTCATACCCATAAACGAATTTCACTTTATAATCGGCCTCACTACCAAATGCTTTTTGTGCTATCATACCACCCCAAATCCATCCGGTTTGATCCCCGGTATTTACTCGGTACCAGTTGCTTTTTATACCGTTGATTTCAGTGTCATAAAGACTCTTTTCCCGTAGCACCAATTTGGTTCCAATATCCAGGACTGCTACTTTTTTACCTTTTAGCGAGGGCTTTTCTCGAAGAAATACTTTATGGGCAAGCAGGTGCTCATATGAAAGTTCTTCTACTGGGGTTTCAATGCTCATAATTTCAAATTGAACTTCTGGCGCGTTTTGGGCGAACATTTTTGAGAATGCAAATAAGCATAGGATCAGGGCACTTTTTTTTAAATTTTTCATCTTTTTAAATTTTAAGGGTTACTAATTAATTACTTGCTGTAATAGCGTCTTTATAATCAAAGTCATCGTCTTTCCAAACAAAACCTTGAAGTACTTTGATGTCTTTGACGGTATATGTTTCGTTGTATTGTAATGCTGCTCTTAGCACCATCCCTTCTTGACCGAATGCCTGGCTTGGAAAAACATAATGCGTATCTGATCGGGTCGTATCGCAATACAAATTTTCCAAACGGGGCAAGGCAATGAAATCGCCAGCATCGGTTACCAAAAAATAATAGCCTTCAGTACTTGAGCAGCAGGCGGCGTATTCTACTTCTACTTTTAAAATTTCAGAGATTTCTTCTAAATTCGGATTTGAAAGCACCGTAATTTGAATGCCTTCCAACAATTCCAGCTCAGTAATTTCTACGGTCGCTATTCTATTGGACCGATCTTCGGAGACCACCAAATCTATAAGGGCTTTTCCTTCTTCCTCTTGCCCCATACTACGCACGTTGGTCAACGTATACTTGTTGGTTGTTTTGAACTCTTGTGCATTGGTGGTGTAGAGACTCAATGCGAATACTAAAAGAATGATTTTTTGCATGATACTAGTTTTAGTTGTTTTGTTTCTATACCTCAAAACTAGGGCAGACTTCCTGTGTTTTAGAGGGTGTTCTAGTATTCGTAGGGTTTAAACTAGAATTCGTTTGCAACACTGTAATGAATTCGCTTTGAGGCGATGTTTTGACTTGCTCAGAAGCGTTTGGATGACACTTGTTTTTTGATTCGTTTCAATGTCTTAGCCCGTCTGTAGACACAAATACTATGAGTTGGGTTTTACACCGAAGTGTCTGTTCCTTTCCCAGATAAGGGAAGAAGCCAAGAAAAAAATTCCTAAAAGAAGAAATGGGTACACGTTGGTTACCACCGCCCAGGCTTCACCTAGTCACAAAAGAAAAACCTGCAAGATCTTACGATACCTACAGGCCTTCTTCCCCTCACGGGGCCCCCAAACAAACTAAACACTACCTAAAAAACTTGTTCACTATTTTTTTAGTGTCAAAATCACTTCCTTATCCAAATTCATTTTTCTGGTTGAAAAGGCCTCAAATTCATTGATTAAGCGGGTATCTAAAACCCATTTTCCGTCTTCCATTTTTTCAACACAAACGATCTTGCCATTTGCATTGAATTTTATCCGTAGACTTTTGTACTTTTCCAAATAGTTGTTGACCAATTTTGTATAAATTGTTTTGAACTCCATCGTGATTTTTCTTTTAGTGGTTTTGGGTATACTTTCATTAAATACTATACTATAGGAAGGTTTGTATTTTGTTCTCTCATTCACTTCGGCCTCGGCCCCAACCGCTGAATTGTTGACATTTCGAGGCATTGGCAAGGATTGCTTTACAGTTCTTGTTGAACCGCCTTTATTCACTATGGCTTGATCCACTGCTACAAACGATGTATAGTTGGTGGCCAAATTGTATTTCAGTCCCAATGCGATGACACGGTCTTTTACATCTTCATTAAAAAGCTTGTTGTAATCGTCTAATTCAGCTATTTTTTTTCGAGCCCATAAATAACGTAACGCTTTGTTCGCTTTGCTTAAATGACCATGCGAAACCTTAAATTCTTGTCTGAATTTTTTCTTCCCCTGAAATCCTGTAACAATAATTTTACCTTCGGCCTTCCCACGGTATTTGCCATGAACAACCACGGGCCTTGCCGCAAAAACATCGGGAATGCTACTTGGGGCAATCGCATACATGTCGAAACCCTGTGATTCGATTTTTACTTGAGTTAGTAAGGGTGTCGCTATATATGCCTCGAACTTCTTCGCAACTTCCTGCGCTTCGTTCATTGAGGTAGCTACAAAAGATTCACTGTTCGATGCCTTGGCCATCCCTTCTACTAGATACCGATTTACACTAGACCCAATGCCAAAGGTGAATACATTTGCTTGGTCAAGATTGTTCTTGATCATTTCAAAAGCCTCTTTTTCAACACTTACATAGCCATCGGTAATCACCACCATAGACCGGGCACTGCTCGGATCTTTCCTGGGAAGTTTATAGGCTTCTTGTAAGGCGCTTAGCAATTGTGTGCCACCACCACCTTGACCTTCGGAAAGAAAACGAATCGCTGCTTCAATATTTTGCTCGTTCGTTTCTACGGGTGTTGTACTGAAAACGGTAGAACTTGAGGCGAACAACTGCACATTAAAGGTATCTGTCAACCGTAGATTGCAAAGCAGGTTTCGCATCAGTTCTTTGGAAACCTCCAAAGGATAGCCGTTCATAGAACCAGATACATCTACAATAAAAAGGTACTCCCTAGCGGGGATATCGTCCAAAACCACATTTTTTGTCGGCTCCATTTGATAGGTAAAGAAATTTTCATCTTCGTGCTCGTACAATAGCAATCCTGATTGTATTTTATTTCCACGGAGGTTATAGTTTAGGATAAAATCTCTATTGGATGGGTTTTCGTTGCTTTTGGATAAAAAAATCTCTGCGGACTTTGCATCTGGATATTTCACATTCACTTTATGACTATCACTATGAATGTTTTGAATAATCATCCCCGCATTGATGGCAACGATCATATCGAAATCAAAGGTGTCCGATATTCCTTTGGCCGTATAGGGCATATGAAAGCTTTCTGTGTTCGTTGCACTTTCGCCCGTAAATCGCGGTCCGACAACTGCCGGGGCCACAAATTGGTATTCCCCGCTCACCGGTACTAGCATTTCGGTATAATAAATGGCAATCGTGATTTCATCTTCCGGCATTATATTGCCAACGTTCATTTGAAACACATTCGGCCGATCTTGATCCAATTTTGCCGCGCGCTTGCCTTCGTTCAAGGCCGTCTCATATACTTTCTGGGCTTCTTGCCTTTCAAATATCTTGGCATTCACGATTCGGTCGCCGATGGTCATTTGCATTTTATGCACCGCCGCTTGGGTAGAAAGGGGAAATACATACTTCGCCTCGATGGCTCGAACTCCAGTATTTTGATACACTTGGGTAACACGAACATGCGCGATCGCCCCAGAAATCTGCACATCGGTCTTGGAGGCCTTTAACGGAATTACGGCATCTTTGGTAGACACCAACAAATACGGACTGTCGTTTTCCTGTGCATAACCAAATGCTATGGTACAGAAAAGTAAAAATGTGTATAGTAGTTTCATAATCCAAGTTTTAGAGTATTGTTATTTTGGTCAAATGTAACCGCAGCTAGGAAGGAATAGTAACCGCTTTTAGAATTCGTAGCGGATAAACTAGTATTCGTAGCGGATAGCTACAATCGATTTAAAAGCAGCCCTTTTATCTAGAAAAATTATCGTGAAAACTAGATTTTTTTGACACTCGTTATAAAATCCGCATCTTTGCAGCAGTTCATTGAAATAGTTCTTTTGAAAAATTTTACCGGATATGCACATCAATAGTGATTTGCATAACCTTTAAAATTTAAAGTATGAATTGGAAAATTCAAAAATTACAAGATGGTGAGACCATCGTTTCAAAAGAACCCGGAAATTCTATGTTACCCTTACTAAAATCGAAGCAACCGGTGCGCATTGCGCCGATCAGTTGGGAAGATTGTGAGGTAGGGGATATTGTTTATTGTAAAGTACGCGGAAACGTATTTACGCACCTTGTAAAAGGGAAGAACAATAGCCGCGGATTGTTAATTGGTAACAATCACGGTAGAATTAACGGATGGACCAAAAATGTGTATGGGAAAGTAATAGTATAGGCACCATGCCACATTTTAAACCTTTGAATTTTAAAAGTAACTTATAAAATATAGTGTATGCTAAATTATTTTAATCACATACCGGACGCTGAAAAGCTGGGATTGCATCAAACTGATGGGTAGATACTATTAAGAAACAGATACAAAACTAGAGCGTCCAAGAAATTGGGCGCTTTTTTTATGTAAATTTTTTAGAGAATTTTCATAATTCGAAAAAGATGCCATTTGAAAGCTAAGTATTTGAAAAGCAGCAAATTGATAAAATATGCTACTATCTGTTAACTAACGGACAGGCTATCTCCTGTCTAAATTTAATTCTAACTTATTGATTATCAATTATTTATATTTAATTTTATTTGTGTAATTGAAATATCCGTTTTAGATTTGCACCAGAATTAAACAATAACATTTTTAACTGAGGTATATATGACAATTTCAATCACATATCAAAAAACACTACAGGCACCAGGTGCAATTGTGGTGTCGCTTCAGGATTTCATACACACATAGCGCTACTCGCAATATGATAGAAAGTCCGAAGCCCTAAAGTTTCGGACTTTTTTTATGCCCTTATTTTTCGAGGCACCACTTTCCGGAATTCATACAAGAACGATTTAAAGAAAATCTAGGCAGTCAAAAAACTATTTCTGCCACAGTTTTGGTGGTCGGCGCATACGCCAGAATCATTAAATAAACAGGTAATGAAACCGAAACACATCAAGTGTATTCGACAAAAAGAAATACGTCGTATTCACAAGAGACAGCGGGAAATCTGGGTAGCGAAATGCGCATTGGGTTATATCGAATTACAAAAACCCATTCGCCATGGTTGGTATAAGGAAATTACCATTACCCACCGAGTAGAAAACTATAAAAACCAAGCTGCCATACGGGAGGTTTATGATAAAATTGAGAAGTTATTCTGGGGAAGAACCAAAGAAGAGGCAGCGCGTAAGTGGCGTCATGAAACCTCAAAATATTTAATTAGTAAGGACCTTCCAACAATTAGTAGGAGACAGCATAATCGATTAAGCAACAAAGCCAAAAAATTGTGTGTCCCTTTTTATCATATGATAGAAAGCAAAAAATTGAAGCTACGCTATTATGTGAAAATTCCGAAGGGCGCATATCGCATCAAATTTACCAGGGCATACATTACTCATAGCAAACGTATTGATCCCAAGCTGGAAAGCGAAGGTGATTTATTAGAACAACAATTATTAAAAAATGGACTCTATGAGGCTAACGAAAAACTTTATGGATGGGATGATGATTGGAAGAAATACACATACAAACAAGAAAAACTTAAAATGAATCGTAATCTCCGCAAGTTGAAGAACTGTAGCGTTGAGGAATTCATAAAAGAAGAAATATCATGGGAAAGAAATTAAGCGGAAAAGACCTGATCAAATTAGGCTTTCCAAAGAACAATAGCATCAACATTACATTAGGTCAAATCAATCGGTATCACAAACGAAAAAAGAAAGAGCAGATATTGATCGAGGCCAAAAAAGTATTGTTACATCCTGAAAACTATCAAGGTGATGGGGTTTGGGGTAAGATTGCTGAAAGTTTGTTAGATCCTGTAATAGTGAAAAAACATGCACTCAAAACGGTACGTGCACCATTTCATATTTATGGTGAAAATGAAATTGAAGAACAAGCCAAGTATCAATTGTACGACGCATTAAAATTACCAATTGCTGTTGCTGGCGCATTGATGCCTGACGCACATTCTGGTTATGGTTTACCCATTGGTGGTGTTTTAGCAACGAAGAATGCGGTGATTCCTTATGGTGTAGGTGTTGATATTGGTTGCAGAATGTGTTTGACTATTTATCCGATTCCAGTCACTTATCTGAAAGGAAAAAAACATCAATTGTCGAACATCCTTTCTGAGCATACCAAATTCGGAATGCGAGAAACGCATCAAATAAAACATGACCATGAAATCTTCGAAAGAGATGAATTTAACGACATCCCTTTGGTAAAAAGATTGAAAGACAAAGCCTATAAGCAATTAGGCACCTCTGGTGGAGGAAATCATTTTGTCGAGTTCGGAAGTGTTTCTATCATGGATGCAAAAAACGAATGGGGATTAAAACCTGGGGAATATCTAGGCATATTATCTCACAGCGGTTCACGAGGGTTGGGTGCAAATATTGCAAAGCACTATACCTATTTGGCCACAAAGCAATGTCCGTTACCAAAACAAGTACAGCACTTGGCTTGGTTGGATTTGAATACTAATGATGGCCAAGAATATTGGCTAGCTATGAATTTAGCTGGCGATTATGCAACCGCATGTCATGATAATATTCATAAGCGACTTGCCAAATTAATTGGAGCAAAAGCGGTGGTGAAAATTGATAATCATCACAATTTCGCTTGGAAAGAAGCGGTAAACGGTGAAAAATGTATTGTGCACAGAAAAGGAGCGACACCCGCAGCAAAAGGAATTTTAGGAATTATTCCTGGTTCAATGACCGCTCCTGGTTACATCGTAAAAGGCTTGGGAAATGCAGAGAGTTTAAACTCTGCTTCCCATGGCGCCGGTCGTCTTTTTTCAAGACGTAAGTGCAAAGAGACTTTTACCCAAAGTGAAATTAAAAAGCAGTTACAAAAAAATGAAGTAACGCTTATTGGTGGAGGAATTGATGAAGCGCCTATGGCCTATAAAGACATTAAAAAAGTCATGGCGAATCAACAAGAATTGGTTGAAGTACTCGGAACCTTCACTCCTAAAATAGTACGAATGGATAAATAATAGAAGTAGTTGGTGGAGGTATTCATAAAGCATATTGAAAACTTAAGATTATTGGAATACTAATGCTGGCTACTTTTTTTAAACAAAGAAAAAATGAAAAGAATAACTATAAATCTTAATTCAAATCCGCAAGAAAGATGGAATTGTATTGAGTCTTACAGAAACGAAATAAATGAATTGATTGGGATGTACTTAAATGACCTTGAAGATATTTCCTTTTTTGAAAGTGTGATAGATTATTATAAAATGTCATACATCAATCCGGAATATATAAAGGAATTGGAAGGGATAGCAAGCTTTACTGATTTTAATGTAAATCAATTGCTTTTAGCAAATCTGTATTACGACGCATTGAAATTAGTATTTGGTTGTACTGCATTTTCCTTAACTACTGAACATGGAAATTTACATGCACGAAACTTAGACTGGTGGAGTGATAACAGTCTTTTAAAGCAGTACTCAAAGATTTTCGATTTTGAAAAAGACGGAGAAATCATCTTTTCAAGTGTTGGTTGGCCAGGTTTTATTGGAGTGTTCTCAGGTCTTAAAGCTCATAAGTATGCAATTACTTTAAATGCAGTTTTAAGTCAAGAGCAGCCAAAATTGGCTCCTCCAATTACTTTTAAAATAAGAGAGGTATTGGAATCTACGGATTCATATGCAGATGCAGTAAAAGTTCTAACTACTGAATCAATTGCTTCAGACTGTTTATTATTAATTACTGGTACTAGCGAACATGAAAGATTAGTGATTGAAAGAACGCCCACGATGGGATACATTAGAAAACCTGACACTAAAAACAACTTGGTAGTCACCAATGGTTATCTAAAAATGACAAACAAGAATATCGAAGGTGATGTTTTACAAGAAAGCTCTTGTGGTCGACAAGACCGGGCCCTTGAGTTATTGAATAAAGCAAAACCTGAAACTATTCAAGATTGCTTTCAGATAATAGATGATGCCAACATCAAAATGGGTATCACAATGCAACAGATGGTATTTAATGTAAATCAAGGGACAATCTCCCTAAAGACATAATGGAAAAAATTATACAAATAACAGCAGGAGAAGGCCCAGCAGAATGTAGCTGGGTTGTTTCCCAAGTACTTAAGCTATTCTTGCAAGAGACCAAGACTGAAGGATATCAGTATGTCATCTTGCAGAGAGAAAAAGGCAATCAAAATGGAACGGTACAATCAGTCAGCATCCGCTTGACGGGGAAAAACCTAGAAGTTTTTTTAGCTACTTGGTTAGGAACTATTCAATGGATTGGCAACTCAACTTTTCGAAAATACCACAAACGTAAAAACTGGTTTATCGGTGCTTTCGAATTGAAATTACCACAGCGTTCTGAAATATGTGACAGAGATATCTCTTTTCAAACGATGAGAAGTACAGGTCCTGGTGGTCAGAATGTAAACAAGGTCAATTCGGCTGTGCGAGCAATTCATAACCCAACAGGAATTCAAGTAGTTGCCATGGATAGTCGCTCACAACATCAAAACAAAAAACTGGCGATAGCACGATTAAAAGAAAAGGTGAACGAAGCCAACCTGGCGCAGCTGAAAGATAGGATGACAGACCAATGGGAAAATCATCTAAACCTGCAACGGGGAAATCCGGTCCGAATTTTTAAAGGAACCGATTTCAAACATCAAAAAGAGAATAAAAGCTTTAAACCAAAACGGCAAAAGCTAAAACAAGAAACTAAAAAGACCCTGAAACAAGTTCAGGGCGAGCAACAAAAATGGGACTAACAATAGCCGACACTTACTATTTAAAGGCAAAGGCTGCGACAGGTTATGACTGGGACGAAGTTTGCGAATCGTTAAACTACGCCTTGTCTTACGATGAAAATCACTGCGCAGCACTTTGTCTTTTAGGTAAAGTATATGCAGGTAATTTAAATCAGTACGTCGAAGCCTTCGATTGCTTTGATAAAGTGATTGCTATTGACAGTAAGTATATGGATGTCTATCCTGCCTACGCCAAATATCTTATTTGGGCTGATGAAATTGAAAGAGCAACTAAACTAATTGCTTTTGCTCTTACCATAAAAGGGATATCAAAGGGAAGTTTATTTTGGCTTTCCGCGTATGCATCTGAAACCAAGGAATCTTATAAAGATGCTCTGAAACATCTTAAGAATGCTAAGAAGTATTCATACAATGATGACTATTTCTCATTTATTGAGGATGAAGAGAATAGAATTAAGAAGAAGTTGAAATTGGATAAATCCAAAGTTAAAAAGAAGAAATCTTCAACTAAAAAAAGGAAGAAAAAGAATAAATAATAGTATCAAAACGTTTAAAAATAACATCTTTGTTAAACAAATGACACCGAGAAAGTTACATATCATCCAACAAATAGAGCTTTGTCTCTTCAATTTTCGCTCAGAATATAGTGAGCGAAAAGGACGTTTTGTGACTTTGTATGAGAGTTAATTCTATGAACTAATACCATATATCGATATTAAAAAGCGTCCAACTAACATTGGGCGCTTTTTTTATGGAATAATTTTAAACAATTGAAGGAGAAGTAAAAAAATACAAAACTAGATAGTTGAATTACGAAACAATTGGTAGACAGGCGATTGTAGCAAATGTTCAAAATCCGCAATATGACGACACTATCCCATTAACTGTGTAAGTTAAAAATAACGAGGGTTAGACTTTTATTTAAAGTCTGACCCTTTTTTCATAGATTGTTAGGAACTGATTTAATATTATTCCCCAGTGACGAACTGGCATGGACCATTTTTTGGT
>CALLVX010000203.1 GCA_938010765.1 uncultured Flavobacteriaceae bacterium
ATGACCCAGGTTCTGGGTACATCGACATTTACCAAAACGCCTGTAAACGAGCTATTTACCAAAAAGTCAATCAATCAAAATTTCAAAGAACAGCTTAACTTGTTTAATGTCAAAGAATTATAGACGCAACAGTACTATTGATGAAACAAAAAATCCCACATAGGATGCCAGGATAAGCGTATTCATCGCCGGCGCGTCCCACCCTTCGCCTAACAATGATTTTGTACCGATTAGTATTTTAATCGCCCCTGCCTGAAACAACTCCGTAACGGCAGCTACCATGGGGTTTTTGCCACTTCCGTAAGAGTCGATTACCAAAAAGTCTGTATCCGATGCTAAGGGTACGGTCCGAAAATGCCCGCCCTGTAATTGTGCTTCAAATACCCCGATAACTCCCTTGTGTAAAATAATCAACGAACCGGTAAGTACGCCCATACCTTCCTTAAAAGAGCCTTGAATACGAAGTGTCTGAAAAATAGAAACGACTCCAAGCTTATTTAAAGGGGCCATATCCTCTCCCTTAAAATCTAAAAACTTTTTTTGGATAAAGTCGGTCAATACCACCGCTTTTAACTCAGGCCCTAATTGCTTTGCTTCCGCCTCAAGAATTGCGTTAATACTCTGAAGCTTTGAGGGGCTATTTGCCAAGCTGCGATACAATTGTTCGTCCCCTACGAAATTGACGCGCTTCTTTTCGAATACGCCTATTTTAGCAAGTTCCTTTTCAAGAGTATGAAGCAGGTCTTCATGGGCAACGAATGCTTCCCGTTGCGCCACTAATAATTCTTGCAGCAGTATCTCGAGCCATTCATAATTCAAATTGGGATATTCAATGTTTTTTCCCTCAAAACCCAGTAACCGCAACTTTTTAGAATCAATCGTAAATCCGGCCGCTTTCAAAAAGATCAAAAGGGCAGAAAAAAAGTGTGGCTTTTCGTATAGCTCCTCTAAAGAATCGGAAGTATGGGCATACAATGGATGCTGCAGTAACAACTGCTGAAAATCGTTGTTGTTCAACAACCTGTTCATAAACTCTAGTATTCGTTCCCTATAGGTAACAATGTATTTGATCTGTGCCTTATCGGGTTTTGAAAAAAAAGACGAAATCTTGATGTGGGCATAAATCTTCATTTTTTACCAAATCTGGTACTGTAATCTCATCATCGATAGGCCCGCACGGTTCAACATACTTATGAAGTTCTTGTGCCGTACTATCATAAGGTGGGGTAGCGGTAAGGGAAATGACCGTTAAGTTTTCGATCTGTTTTAAGGCCATAAGGTTTTTCCACCATTCGTTTTTAAGATGGTGTGCCTCATCCAAGACAACCGCTTGAATGCCATGCCTTTCAATAAAAAGCCTTAGCGAATCTTCTTTCCCAATAAGGGCCTTGTCTAAGGCGTGTAGTGATTGATAGGTCGAGAAAGTCAGGGTTTTTGGGCTTTTAATATCCAAGGTATAGTCATCGAAGCTACTATCTGCAAGGAAAAAGGTTTCCAGTCTACTTTGCCATTGATTGCGAATGGTCAAGGTCGGGGCGAGCACCAAAGTGGCCTTGCCAACTTACCTTAGCACTTCAAGGCCTAAAATAGTCTTCCCAGAGCCGGGAGGTGCCACCACATGAAGGTGATTATCCTGAATATGTTCTTGAAAATGGTCTAAAAAACGCTGCTGATAGCCTCGCCAAGTAAATTTGAATTTTAATTGCTGGTAGCGTTTGCTCAAGAGTTTGGTGATTTTCTAGATGGTAAATGGATTATAAGTAACTTTGATTTTTCAAAAATAGGCGAATCTCATGTACCCTTTAAGAAGAAACCGTAGATTAAGAACTAACGATGCCGTTCGACATTTAGTGCGCGAAACCATATTGACCCCAAGTGATTTTTTAGTACCAATGTTTGTGGTAGAGGGAAAAGGGGTCAAAGAAGAAATTACCTCGATGCCCGATTACTATCGGCTTAGTCTCGATAATTTGGAGAAAGAGGTAAAAGAATTATGGGGAATGGGCCTCTGCGCCGTGCTCCTTTTTGTAAAGGTTACCGACAACTTAAAAGATAATAAGGGTACTGAAGCACTCAACCCGGAAGGTTTGATGCAACGGGCCGTAAAAACAGTTAAAAATGCCTGTCCGGAGATGTTGGTGATGACCGATGTAGCCCTGGATCCCTATTCTTCCTATGGCCATGATGGTATTGTCGCCCACGGAACGATTCTGAATGATGAAACCGTTGAGCTCTTGACAGATATGAGCGTTTCCCATGCCCAAGCAGGTGCCGATTTTGTGGCGCCCAGTGATATGATGGATGGTCGTATCATCAGTATTCGCGAAGCGCTGGAAGAAGAGGAGCTTTTTAATACGGGAATCATGAGTTATAGTGCCAAGTACGCAAGCGCTTTCTATGGTCCCTTTCGTGATGCGTTGGATTCTGCGCCCGTAGATATCAAAAATGTGCCCAAGGATAAAAAAACCTATCAGATGGACCCTGCCAACCGTTTCGAAGCTATCACCGAAACCCAGGCCGATATTGATGAAGGGGCCGATATTGTTATGGTAAAGCCGGGACTTTGTTATTTGGATATTGTACGTGAAATACGCAATGAGGTAGATGTACCCGTGGCGGTGTACCAAGTAAGTGGTGAATATGCCATGCTAAAAGCCGCCGCAGAAAAAGGATGGCTCGATCACGATGCGGTCATGATGGAGCAATTGATCGCCATCAAAAGAGCAGGCGCGAACATTATCGCTAGTTACTTTGCAAAGGATGCCGTTAAATTGATGGGATAGGCACTTTACCTTTCCAGATACAATAGGTATTAATAGTAAGTGCTTAAGATTGTTCCCCTGCCTAAGAAGGATAAAGACGATGAAAAAACTGCTTCTATTTGTATTGACCTGCTTTTTCTCTCTCTTCCTGAATGCGCAGGACAAACTAGAGAAAAGTCAAGAACCGCTTTTAGAACATGCCACGATCAAAGGTCCTATATCTTCGGTTACCCTCGACTCTAGCTACGTACACCAACAAGTAGATTCAATTATAACATTTGGTATAAAAAACAAGGCGTTCCCGGGAGCTCAAGTACTGGTGGCCCGGCAAGGCAGTATTCTATTTCATAAAGCGTATGGCTTTCATACCTATGACAGCATTCAAGCCGTTTCCTTAGATGACCTATATGACCTTGCCTCTGTGACCAAAATTACCGGTGCCTTGCCCGTCCTGATGAAACTGGTTGACGAGGGCCTTATAGACCTTGATAAACCTTTTAGCACTTATTGGACACCTTGGAAGAGGATTAAGGACAAAAAAAACTTGACCTTACGGGAAATCTTGGCCCATCAGGCAGGCCTTGCTCCCTACATCGTTTTTCTGAAAGAAGTGCTTCGAAAAAATGGAACCCTTAAAAAACGCTATATCAATCAAAAAGCAACCGCAGGGTATCCGCTTCAAGCCTATGAGGGCATCTTCGTAAGTGATCGTTTCAAACGAAAAATGTACCGTATGATAGACCGGTCTGCGGTATCTATAGAGAAAAAATATAGGTATTCGGGTCTTTTCTTTTTAATTGTGCCCGAATTGGTGCAACAGCTTACAGGTATAGACTATGAAACCTATCTGGAGACTCATTTTTACCAGCCTTTGGGCGCCGAAACGATGGGGTTTCGACCTAAAACCAAAAACTTCCCAAATAACATCGTTCCAACGGAGTACGATAGTTTGTTCCGAAAAACCTTAACGAAAGGTTGGGTACACGATGAGAATGCATCGCTTATGGGGGGCGTTTCTGGCAATGCAGGGCTCTTTGCCAAGGCCTCAGATATTGCAAAGATGATGCAGATGTATGTGCAATATGGTGTATATGATGGCCAACGGTATATTTCCAAAGCTACTATTGAAGAATTTATCAAACCTCAATATCCTGCAAATGAAAACCGAAGAGGACTTGGTTTTGATAAACCCCTCTTAAATAATTCTGCGCTCGGTTTCGAGGCGGCCTATCCCGTGCCGGAAGTAAGTACACAAAGCTTCGGGCATAGCGGTTTTACGGGCACTTTTGTTTGGGCAGATCCAAAAAACCAATTGGTATATATATTTTTGTCAAACCGGGTGAACCCTTCGCGAAATCATCGCGCCCTGTACACATTAAAGATTAAAGAGGCCGTACAACAGGTTTTTTACCAAGCCCCCCTTTCAACCTGGCAATGATTCCTATTTTAATTGGTATCTTCGTTTACATATTTTTAAAGTATGGGTCTTCTTGTTTTTTACGCAGTTATTTCTATTTTCTTTTCGTTTCTATGTTCTATTCTTGAAGCGGTGCTACTCAGTATCAATCCGACTTTCATCAATTTGAAGAAAAAAGAAGGGAAGGCCTATGCCGATACTTTGGAAGTCTTGAAGAAAGATGTCGACAAACCGCTGATCGCCATCCTCACTTTAAATACCGTTGCCCATACGGTAGGCGCTATTTTAGTGGGAGTGCAGGCAAAAGTGGCCTATACCCAACTCTACGGTACTACTCAACGCAGCTTTTTAGGAATCGAATTTACCGAAGACTTAATGGTTGGTGTGGTATCGACCATCATGACCATTTTGATTTTGGTAGCCTCTGAAATTATTCCAAAGACCATTGGCGCAACCTACTGGAGACAGTTGGCCAACTTTACGGCCAAAGCCTTAAAAATTATGGTGTTGGCCTTGAAATGGACAGGACTTCTCTGGATTTTACAGCTATTTACAAAGTTGGTAGGGGCCAAAAGCCATCATGGCAGTGTGCTGAGTCGCGAAGATTTTACAGCTATGACAGACATTGCTCAGGAAGAAGGCGTATTCGAAAAATCAGAATCGACCATCATCAAGAACCTGCTTCGTTTTGACGAAGTACTTGCAAAGGATATTATGACACCGCGACCTGTGCTCAAAATGGCATCTGAAGACATTTTAATCTCAGCGTTTTTTGAAGAAAATCCAAAAATGCGATTTTCAAGGATTCCTGTATTTGGCGAAAATGCAGACCATATTACTGGCTTTGTTCTCAAAGACAATATTTTGGAAGAGTTAGTAAATGAAAATGGGAGTGTTCCCCTTTCAGAAATACGTCGTGATATTCTTATCGTAGCGCGAAATGCGCCCATTCCGCAACTGTTCGAAACCTTGATCGCAAAACGACAACATATCGCATTGGTTGTGGATGAATATGGCGCGGTAAGCGGTTTGGTTACAATGGAAGACGTTATTGAGACCTTATTGGGGCTCGAGATTATGGATGAAAGCGATAATGTGGCCGATTTGCAGCAACTTGCCCGAAAAAATTGGGAACACCGTGCAAAAAAAACCGGGATCATCGAAAAGAACGATACCCCTGACTAATGGAAATTGCGTTTATAAAAACCCCTTTGGGCATTGCACGAATAGAGGGGGATGAAACCGGCCTCGCATCAATATCAGTGCTGAATAGCGAGGATTCTCTTACTGAGGTCGTACCGGAGGTATTGGAAGACGGCGTGTACCAGTTAAGGGAATATTTTGAAGGAAAACGAAAAACCTTCAACTTGGAATTGAACCCGCAGGGAACCGATTTTCAAAAAAGGGTTTGGGATGCGCTTTTAAAGATTCCTTATGGCAAAACGGTATCCTACTTGAATCTCTCCAAAACCTTGGGCGATGTCAAAGCAATTCGCGCTGTTGCTGCTGCAAACGGAAAAAACCCCTTGTGGATTATTATACCCTGCCACCGGGTTATCGGAAGCGATAGATCGCTTACCGGTTATGCGAGCGGTTTGTATCGAAAACAGTGGTTGATCGACCATGAAAGCCCTGTAACACAACAAAGCCTCTTCTAATAGATAACCGACCAAACGGTCAGTTTCACCAGATAGTTCTCTAATTATCTCTCAAAAAAAGTTATTCAACGAAAGTTTCTGGTCGTAGAACTATAGCATAGCTATTGGGCCATCGGTTGCACAAAAGCATTTTAGACCAGTGAGTCGGTTTCACATTTTTTTGTTACTGGAATTTTAAAAAAAAAGAAAGCCCTGACATACAACATCAGGGCTTCACAACTAGTTAATGGTTCGTTGCTTTTATTCTTTTATAAACCGTTGGGCCATTACTTCTTCCCCATCGTTCACTTCCATGATGTAAACGCCGGCAGAAAGGCGAGTTACATCTATACTATTCGAATCTACTTTTCCGGCTTTAATTGTTTGCCCCAATAGGCTCACAATTCGAAAGGTAGCCTCTTCATTTAATTCGGCAAGTCGAAGTTGCAGTGAGTTCTTCACAGGATTTGGAAGAATTAAGAAATCCGTTTCAAAACTTTCAGAATCCGCACCTCCAAGAACGCCCATTATACCACCGTGGTTACCCATATCTGCTATGCTCTGTCGCGATACGGCACTACCACCGTTTCCTGTAATGGTCACCTGATCAATATATACTTGATCTTGATTTCCGCTGGCATCACAACGAAATCTGAACTGCGAATTCGAGGCAAAATTATAATCTGCACTGCTTATAGTGGCGGTGGCGGTATAGAAGCTTCCGTTGGTAAAGGAAGTACCAGCGGCATACGAAGCCACCGTATTCCAAGAAGACCCATCATAAAACTGTACCCAAAAATCTTCCCCATTTTCCATACTGTTCGGGTAGAAATAAAATTCTACATCAATACTATTATAAGTGCTCACATTGTATGCACCGCTAGTCATAGTCGACGAACTCGTATTGTCTCTTAGTCGAATGGAAAAGTTACCTTCAAACGATCTAGTACCCGAGTAACGAAAGGAATCGCTACCACCATCGGCCCAGCCATCCCAGCCAGTTTCAAAGAAGCTCGCTAATAATACATCGGAACCACCACCCGTATTATCAAGGGTCGTAACGTTGATGGTACTACTTTGGCCAGAATCATTCCCTGCGGCATCGTTGGCACTTACAGAGAAATCATACGCGGTGTTTGCATTAAGCCCGGTAACTTGATAAGATGTGCCCGAAGTCGAAGTAATAGAACTTCCATTTTGATACACCGTATACCCTGTTACTCCTATGTTATCGGTAGAGGCATTCCATGAAAGATCCAGCGTCGTTTGGCCAACATTCGAAACGGCCAATCCTGTAGGCACTGTCGGTGCTTGTGTATCGGCGACCGCGGCGGAAATGACAACTGTATAATCTTCCACCTCTCCATACGTATAGGTTTCACAGCTTGTTGGCACACCATTATACTTCATAGATACGCGCATACGGGTTGCTCCATTGCTAGCTGTAGTGGGAACCGTAAAATCACCACTTACAGAAGTGCTGTTTGTCGCGCTTTGCGAAAACACTTGTTCCCCAGAATCTGTAAAATCCCCATCATTATTATAATCGACCCAAACACTGTAGCCTTCATTGTAAACCGTACCTGTCCAAGTCGGGTTGATTGTAATGGTATTCGAAGTTCCTTTGGTAAGTCCTGTTGAAATTCCCGTAAAATCGGAATAGAACTGAGCGCCCGAGCTATTATCTATTGCCCCGAAACGAACTCTACCGATATACTCATCGTTCACATTCGTACTGGCAGAAGCACAGTAGTTTACCGGTGTAGTTCCCGTAGTTGTTACAGTGCTAGTAGAAGTGGCACCATTGCCGCCAGTACTGCAATTGGCATCGATAGTAATTGTATAGACGGTTCCAGCGGTTAAGCCGGTAGCACTATAACTTGTACCGTTCACAACAGCAACCGTACCACCTATGGCCAAGTTATAGGAAGCAGCGCCCGAAACGGCATCCCAGCTCAGGTCAAAGCTTGTATCGGTAATATTAGAAGCGGCTACGTTGGAAGGAGCACTTAGTGAACATGCGGGAATATAAGCTGCTCCTACCCCTACCGCATACCAGGCATTGGTAGTTGCAATTTCTTCCGCAGAACCTGCACCATAAAGGTCAACGGCCGATTGAATGGCCCCCGTTCTTGCGTCGGCAAATGCTGAATTCGCTGAAAGATAGGTTACCAAGTTCCGATAAGCGATCGCACCTGCCTTTGTCAAACCTATTCCCGCAACATTATAAGCATCTCCTATATCGTTGGTTCCCGATTCGCCAACGGCCAATACATAGAACCATTTGTTTTGTACTCCAGAATTGGAATGCACACCACAATAGTCATTACTGCGCGTAGGTGTACCGCATTGGGGGTTCGTCCAATTAGAACCTCCGTAGGTATCTGGATCCCCGTACTGGCCAGGATTGTCCATAGAACGAAACGCCCCACTTCCCGTTAGCCCTATTTCAGAGCCCATTTGCCAATTGTTGCTGCCAGTAGCATGGTTTTCTACCAATTCTCCAAAAATGTCCGAAAAAGATTCGTTCAAGGCCCCTGATTCTCTTTGGTATATTAGATTCGCTGAAAACTCGGTTACCCCATGGGTAATTTCGTGCCCAGTAATATCCAAAGTTACCAAAGGACCATACGTAACGCCATCACCATCACCATAGGTCATTCTACTCCCATCCCAAAAAGCGTTTACGTAATTCGAGGAATAGCTGATATACGATCGCAGTACCGATCCATTCCCATCATATGAATCCCTATTATGGTTCGATACAAAGTACTGGGAAGTTTGTTCTGCCGCATAATGTGCCTGAACCCCTGTTTGCTGGTTCGAAAAAGTAGCAGAGCCGCTTGTAATATCAGTTGCACTGCCATAGTTGGTACCATTGTTCAAATCGTAGGTCTCTATTCCCTGGGCATTTTGCCGCAAACGATAGGTACCTCCTGAAAGGTCAGCGGTAAAAGACACATTCCCATTGTACAAACTAGCTCCGTTCGCCGGGGTATCGGCATGATGAATCCGAGCATTTTCGAAAAGAACCGCTCCGGATTTTGCATCTACGTACACATCTGCCCTGTAAATGGGGTCATGGGAGTAAATATCGTACTTGTATACTAGTTTTGCCTCTTTGCTTATTCCCTCGATTGCGGGAAAAATAACGAGCTCGCCTTTTGGTTTTTTATAGGCAAGAGTTTTGGCCATTGCTGCATCTTCCCATGCATAGGTTTTGGCACCAACATGGGTAGTAGCCTTTGAAAGCGCCACATTATTGGAAAGAGCTGGTTTGGAAGCCGTGTTCTTTGCATTGTAGTATTGCCCCATCATGGTCTGTACCTTCCCATTCTTTGCGTGAACGGTATAGGTGGCAAACTCTACCTTAATTCCGTTGTGATATTGCTGGTACTTGTCATGTGTAAAGCCCAATTCATCTGATTTAGATGAAATTTTTCGCATCTCATCCTCTTTGGAGATTTGAAGGTACTTTGTAAAAAGTACCCGGGAATCCTGCGGATTTAGAGCGGCTTCTTTTGAAAACCGAATAGCGGTTGTGTTTCCTTTCTTATCGGCTGTTTTTGCCACAATTAGGTTCGGCTGCTGCTGTGCAAATGAAAATGCAAAAGCAAAAATGAGCAGAAAAGAAATTGAGTAGTTTTTTTTCATAATTGGATTTGATTAAAATTAGTCATGGTTATTACGCGTTAAATGTATGTTAATTTTTAACATAAAACGGACAAGACACGACTATTTTCGATGAATTACATTTATTTTCCTACAATTAAAAAGCTTATATGAACGAATATTCTTTCTAAAAAACACGTATCCTTATTTAAAAAGAATAGAAAAGCCCAACCCTCGACCTATTTATTGTCGAGAGTTGGGCTTTATCTTATTATAAAAATTGGAAATGGTCTGTTCGCTTCTATGAACGTATTGTTAACAGAACCATTTACGATTTTTTTTAATCGCTACAACTAATAGCACTAAGCGGAAGTGTTTCTGCAGTAATATCGGCTTGTGAGTAAGCATCATTAAATAAGACAAATTTATCAATTCCATGACCAGAAGACCGAGCTGAAACCTCCATGGTATAGATGCCAGCTTGGTCGAATTGCACGTATACACTATGCCCGTTGTTATCGAAAGTTGTGGCTTGCCATTTAAAGTCTAAGTCGTTACCGCTCCTATAGACTTTAAACCAACCATCTTTAGAAGCACCTTCTGGGTTTGGAGTTTTGCCCGTGTCTTTAGGATAAACCACACTCTCTCCGTTTTTTGCATAAAAATCGCTGGCATCGGCAAAGCGAAGCCAAGTATCGTTATGATCGGTACCGCTATTTCCCATTTTTACCGCCGATTTCCATATAAATCTATAAACACCCGTGTTTTCAATCTTTATTTTAAAAGAAGTTGCACCTAAGCCAGGATTGCCCAGCGATTGCTCTCCTGTCCATACCATATATCCCTTTCCTGAAAGTGCATCACCATCTGTACTCAATTTCCATTGCGCGTCAAATATAGCTTCTTCGAATTGTACATTCACCAAACCATCCTTTTCAACAAATACATAGTCTGCCTTATCGGTACAGTCATCAGACTTGGGAGCTTCCTCTTCCGCCGGCGGTATTATTTGTTCTTCATCAATGGGTACATCTGTTGTTTCCTTACTACAAGATACAGTCATCATTAAAACAACTGCACTAAAAATTAGGCTCGAAAATGACAAGAAAGAATTTAGGGTTTTTGCGCGTTTCATAAGATTTGGGGTCTAATGTGTTCATTTGGTAAAACGAACGACATATAAAAAAATTGGTCTAAACCCTTGTATTTCGATGAACTGCACGGCACCTCTTAAAACAAGTATTTTAAAAATAGCTGTTTTCGGGGTGTTTTGGTAAGCAACAGATGTGTAGCTTTATAAATACGTAAATTGAAAACCAAGTACCATGAATTTATTCTCGATAGCAGAAATTAGTGGAAAAGCACAAAATGCTTTCAAAAGATTTCCGGTTACTTTAGTTTGGGCCATTTTAGGAACTTTCTATTGCATTTATCTTCTTGATGATAACAGCGGAGACCTGTTTGATCAAAATCTAGATGTTGTTCTTACCCTTATCTTAGGAATAAGCTGGTTTATCGGCACACAGTTCTTCATTGAACAGCAACAACAACCGCAAAAATGGTTTGTTTTAAAAGGAGCAGTCTTGGTACTGCTACTTTTATTCTTCTGGTATTATCCCGATGGTTTTCCCAAAAGCGAATCCCCAGGATTTCTTCTTCGCTTCTTCCTTTTCCTGATTGCCGGGCATTTGTTTGTCTTCTTTGCACCTTTTGTAAGGTCATGGAATAAGGAAGCATACTGGTCTTATTTAAAATCGGTGGCAACAGCCATACTCCGTAGCGGTTTCTTTACCGGTGTATTGTATTTAGGCCTTGCCCTGGCATTAGTAGCGATAGATGCCCTGTTTGACACCCGTATAAATGGTAGGCGATATGGTCAATTGTTTTTTTTCTGCCTGGGAATCGTTAACACCTGGATATATTTATCCGATTTCCCAAAAGACATCCGTTCGAACGCTGCCATTCATTTTCAAAAAGCACTAGAAGTCTTTGTTAAATTTATACTAATTCCACTGGTGCTTTTATACCTCGTGATTTTATATGCCTATAGTATAAAAATCTTACTTGAATGGGAGTTGCCCAAAGGATGGGTTTCTTATTTGGTGACCGTCTTGGCATTTTTAGGATTTATAGTTCAAGTAATCATAAATCCTGTTCAAAAAAGCATCAAAGCATGGACGGTAAATAAATTTCACCCCTGGTTTTACATTTTGTTACTACCCCTATTGGTCTTACTTTTTATTGCCATCATGCGACGGGTTAACGACTACGGGATAACCGAAAACAGGTACTTCGTACTAGTCCTGGCGGTTTGGATTTTGGCGATGGCCCTCTACCTGTTGTTTGCAAAAAACAAACGCTTGATCATACTCCCGATTACCTTATTTGTGCTGGCCATTGCATCTTCATTTGGCCCTTGGGGCGCCTTGGGATTTTCGCAACGCAGCCAAATAAATCAGTTTAAAAAAGTGTATGCCAATGTAACTGCCAGTAACAAGGTTGCGAGTGCCAAACAATTTAATCAGTTAAAATCTATACTTGACTATTTAGATGACCGGCAATCGCTTTCCAAACTAGACCCAATAACAGGCATTGCCATGGTTTCTGCATTTAAAGACACCATAACTGATAATGAATCGTATCGTCATACCTATTCTTGGCTCGATACTCAAAAGGTGATGGATTCAATGGGTATTTCCCTAAACCCAAAGGAGGAGGCCGCCAACAACATTTATGGGAAATCGTATAACTACTATGGCACCCACTTTTTCAATGACAAATCATTTACGATCGATACCTACGATTATTTTTCACCTATACAGATGAACGGCAATGCAGTAAAAAAGGGAGAAATAGGTGATTTTCTTGTGTCGTACGACAAGGAAAACGTAGCCGTACTTATTGAATCGAAGACCGATAGTTCCGAACACTATCGAATTTCACTACGGGAAAAACTCCTAGCGCTGGCCAAGTACAATTCGTCCCTTCCAGAAAATCGAAAGAGTGAAATGGTGCTAGATTTTGAAAAGGAACGTATTTTAGGTAAGCTAATTTTTACCGATTTAGGCTTTAACATAAAGGATGGCGAAATAAACCTCAATCATTCGAGTGCCTATCTCTTTCTTAAACAATAACCCTATGTTAGATAAAATAACTCTTGAGAACATTCTTTTCCTCGATATAGAAACCGTTCCTGAAACTGAAAAATTTGACCAGCTGGATGCTTCTAAAAAAGAATTATGGGAACAAAAATCAAAGTACCAGCGTAAAGAAGAGTTTTCAGCAGAAGAATTCTATGATCGCGCGGGCATATGGGCCGAATTCGGAAAAATAATTTGTCTTTCCGTTGGTTATTTTTCCTATAAAGGTACTGTCCGTTCTTTCCGAACCACCAGTTTTTATGGGAACGAGCCAAAGCTACTTAAGGAATTTAAAAACTTGGTAACGAGCCATTTTAACGGAACCAAACACTTACTTTGTGGGCATAACGCGAAAGAATTCGATTTTCCGTACATCGCAAGGCGTATGATCATTCACGGAATCGAACTTCCCTACAAATTAAACTTATTCGGGAAAAAGCCTTGGGAAGTGCCGCATTTAGATACGATGGAGCTTTGGAAATTTGGCGATTATAAACACTTTACTTCGTTAAAATTATTGACCAATATTTTAGGAATTCCTTCCCCAAAGCAAGACATCGACGGTAGTATGGTACGTGAAGTATATTATGAAGATAATGATATTGATCGCATCATTACCTATTGCGAACTTGATGTAGTAGCCACCGCTCAAGTCTTCTTACGTATGCGCAACCAAGAATTATTAGTTGAAAATGAAATCAAGAGTCTCTGAAGTTTAGCTTAACGGTGTAGGTGCATACTTTTTACAACGCCAATTAAACTAAACGTTGAATTTCAATTGAATATAGACTGGAAAATGGTCGCTATAACCGCCAATGTATTTACGACCGGCATAAGTGCGGTATGGAGTGCCCTTATACTTTCCCTTAAATTCGGTCAAAAAGGCCTCATCAAAAATATTGGCATGGGCGAAACTATGGGTGCCTTTCTCATAGTTTAGGAAGTTATGCGAAAAAATAATCTGATCGAACATGCTCCAGTTCTTGCGATAGTTGGCCGTACCGCGAAATTCCGACATGAGCTTTTCAGACGGGTTGTACAACGTATTCATTTCTAGCAAGGTCTGAATACTTTGAGAATCCGGGTTATCATTAAAATCCCCCATAATAATGTAATTGGCATCGGGGGTTTCTACTTCTATCTTTTCAATAAAACTTTTGAGTGTCTCCGCGGCTTTGATGCGTTTATAATCGGTTTCCATTTCACCATCTCTTCTCGAAGGCCAATGATTTACGAAGATGTTGACAGTTTCCCCATTGAGTTTCCCATGTACATATAAAATATCACGGGTCGTATCACGGCGACCATCGGGATTGTTCACATAAAGTGTAATGGGTTCTGAATGCAATACTTCAAAATATTTCTTATGATAAATCAATGCGGCATCGATTCCTCTCTCATCTGGCGAATCATAGTGTACAAAATCATATTCGATCTCTCGTAAGGGCTCTGCATCGATCAAATCTTGCATTACCTTTTCATTCTCAACTTCGGCCACCCCTACCAATACAGGAACGTTTCCCGTCGTCACCGCTCCTATTTCCGAAATTGTTTTCGCTAGTTTGTACAATTTTCGTTTATAGCGTTTCATCGACCATTTCTTTTCACCTTCGGGCGTAAATTCATCGTCCAAGGTATCTGGATCATCGATAGTGTCGAAAAGATTTTCGAGATTGTAGAAAGCAATACTATGAAGATTCCCTTTCGGGTGCTTCTTTAAAAAAGATAACGACATGGTGTTTTTCGTTGGGGAGTTAAATTTACGAAAATAGCATGGGAACTAGGGAGCGGCCTTATATTTTTAATTGTTTATGGAGAATAAGCACAAAAAAAGCATCCCAAATATTACCAGAAAGACTCTTTTTATATGCGTAAATTGGTCTAAACCTAAAAAGAACCGAAATTCAGGTACAAAAGAAAAACCCGGAAACAGATTCATTGATTAGATTTGTACTCTAAACTCCCATATGCTAGAAAAGAAGTCGATAGACTATGAAAAAACGGTCCTGATCGGGGTAATCAACCAAGAGCAGAACGAGGAAAAGGTGAACGAATATCTGGATGAACTTGCCTTTCTCACTTTTACCGCTGGAGGCGAGGTGTGCAAACGTTTTGTACAGCGGATGAACGTACCGAATCCTAAAACCATGATCGGTAGCGGTAAAATGTTGGAAATCGAAGCCTATGTCGACGAACACAAAATCGGTTCGGTAATTTTTGACGACGAACTGAGTCCGGGTCAACAGCGAAATATTGAAAAACAATTGCGGTGCAAAATTTTAGACCGTACCGGTCTTATTCTGGATATTTTTGCGCAACGGGCACAAACTAGTTACTCAAGAACCCAAGTAGAATTGGCGCAATACGAATATCTATTGCCCAGGCTTACAGGTTTATGGACGCATTTGGAGCGTCAAAAGGGAGGTATCGGCATGCGTGGTCCCGGGGAAACCGAAATTGAAACCGACCGTCGTATTGTGCGGGATCGCATTACGCTGCTTAAAAAGAAGTTATTGAAAATAGACCGCCAGATGGAAACGCAGCGTGGCAATCGGGGGGCGTTGGTACGGGTAGCGCTTGTAGGGTATACGAATGTGGGTAAATCTACTTTGATGAACGTTGTTAGCAAAAGTGATGTCTTTGCCGAGAACAAATTGTTCGCCACATTAGATACTACGGTGCGAAAAGTAGTGATAGGCAACATGCCGTTTTTGTTGAGCGACACGGTTGGTTTTATACGGAAGCTGCCAACACAGCTGGTAGAAAGTTTTAAAAGCACCTTAGACGAGGTACGAGAGGCAGATTTACTGTTGCATGTGGTAGATATCTCGCACGACCAATTCGAAGAGCATATTGATTCTGTAAACAAGATTCTTTATGAAATAGGCAGTTCCGATAAGAATACGATCATGGTCTTTAATAAAATTGATCAATACCAGGCAGAAACTATCGACGCGGATGACCTTATCACCGAGAAAACGGCAAAACACTTCACCATCGAAGACTGGAAAAAAACATGGATGCAACGTGTCGGCAACAATGCATTATTTATTTCGGCATTGAACAAAGAGAATCTAGACGAATTTAGAAAACGTGTTTATACAGCGGTACGTGACATACATGTGACGCGTTTCCCTTACAATAACTTCTTGTATCCTGAAAATTTGGATGAATACTGATTTGAATCCTTAGCGATTCTCGGAAAACCATGCCTTGGAGGATGCCCGTTTGTCGACTCTTTTGAACCACTTGTATTTTTCACCACAAAATAAGGCCGGTTCACAACAATAGTGCTACGCTTTAGGAAAATCGGAAATATATTTACAGTGTTATTAGGCATTACACTTTATCCCAAATAAATCGCTTGAACTTAGCCTAACAGCTTTTAAAAAATATAATACGCATGTAACAAACCTACTTTAAAAAATCACCTCGGCTCCCCAGCCGGGGTTTTTTTATGCATATTTCTGTTCAATTTAAAAGAATCGAGGCGCGTTCAATCTTTCTTTTCCATTCATAAAATCATAACGGATCAAGATTTCATGGGTTCCGAAATTATAGCCTTTCAATTCTTTATTGTTCAAGTTATAAGAATAGCCCACATGTATACTGGGTGCAACCTGCACACCAAGTAATGCGGCTATCGAATCTCCAAGACGATAGGCAAGCCCTACATTCAACGTCTCCTTAAACAGTGCGCTTAATGCGATATCGGCGACCCAATCATCGTTCGGCTCCCATTTTGCAAAAATTGAAGGCTTCATTAGCACTTCTTTATTCAGTTCAAAAACGGTACCTCCTATCAAGAAAAAATGCAACCGGGCGACATCTATTTCTTGCTCTAACGGGTCGTAGTATTCTTGTGAAAAGAAGTTAGGTACCGATAGGCCAACATAGGTCTTTTCGGATCGGTAATAGACTCCGGCACCAATACTACCTAGAAATTTATTCCGGATATTGGTTTGAAAAGCGATGTCTTCATTTTCTGACAGGCCTTTTGAAAAGTCTACATCGAACACGCGTGCACCCGCCCTTAAACCGAAAGAAAGCTTCTTATTTTTATAATGTAAGGGAACGGTATGCGAAAAATTGGCGTCGAATACCAAATTGTTCACAGGGCCCAAAGCTTCATTGGAAATCCCGATTCCCCAACCCACCGTACTTTCTGTTGGGCCATGCAGGCTTACAAATTGTGTCGTCGGAGCTCCGTTTACCCCCACCCATTGCGAACGGTGCATCCCAAGAGCTGAAAGGTATTCTTTGGATCCGGCATACGCCGGGTTCACCGTCATGGTATTATAGGTATATTGGGCAAACTGCGGCTCTTGTTGCGCCTGTAGCGAACAACTCTTGAAAAGGACTAGCCCCAACAGTATAGGTAGAAAACTATTTTTCATAAGATTTGGTTTGGGCCTTTTTAGCTAATGGTATTTTTTCAATGTTTTAAGTAAAGCCAATCTACAATAGGTTTGGAACCGTCCCCTAGATCAAGAGAATAATAGTATGTGCCTTCTGGAAGTGTTTCGCCTGCATTTACAGTGGCGTTTACTTCAGAAATTCCATGCCAATCGTTCTGGTAATTTTCCGTTTGGTACAATTTTTTACCCCAGCGATCAAAAATGGTAAGCACGTTGTTGGGGTAGTCCGAAAGGCAATCGATTTTGAACAAATCGTTGACACCATCGCCATTTGGCGAAAACTTGTTATATACCAACAGGCATCGCGGAACTAGATTTGCCTCGGCCCTATTGTTGGTATCGTTCAAATCAATTTGATCCAAGTAGGCCAATTGCACGCTGTTGAGATATATTCCTGTTTTTAATACTTCAACCGTAAGTTCTAAAGTAGCACTGTTGCCCGCCTCAAGTATGGGTATACTCCAAAAATTTGAAACCCCGTCATAACTCCCTTCTGTTATTTGGGCGGCTATAAAGTGATATCCGGAAGGAAGCAGCTCTTCAATGCCGATAACACTCGCATTTGTATCACCCAAATTTGATACGCGAATTGAAAACACCACCTGTTCCCCTATACCGGGATTAGCATTGTTCACACTTTTGGTAAGACCTAAATCGGTAGATGGAAAACGTACTTCAAAACTCGCTTCATCGTCTTCATTTAATACGTCTGTACTGTTGTTTGGCGTGCTATCGGGATCTAGGAGATCACTTGCGATAATCTCGGCCCTATTCAAATATTCATTTAACCCTCCTGTATACGATTGCACAATAGCATCGAAACTAAGTTCAATCGATTCGCTCGGTAGTACTGTTAGTCCGCTCCAAACAACCATATTGCTCTCTGTATGCACTCCTAGGTCACTAATATTAGTGATAGTGCCAAAACCAATCGGGAGCATGTCCTGTACCCCTACTCCCGTAGCAATTTCATCTCCCTCATTTGTAATAGTCAGTGTAAAAGTGACAGTGTCTGCTGCAACGGCTTCGGAAGCACTTGCTGTTTTCTCTAGGCTCAAATCTGCTGTTAGTATAGCGGCCGTATCTTGATCATCTTCCCCTGCGAGCTTGTTTCCCGGGTTTGAATCTCTGTCTTGTTGGTCGGAGGCAACCACCTCGGCCGAATTGGTATATTTACCTCCCACGTTTACGATTGCTTGGAAACTAAGCTCAAAAGCGGCCCCGTTGGCAATTACAAGGTTCGACCAAACAATCGATTGATCTTCGTTTTGAACGCCGTTCGAACTAATACTTTCTGGCAAAACAAGGTACCCTGACGGAACCATATCAACAATTGAGACCCCAGTAGCATCAGCAGAACCGTTCGTCTCATTATTGTATACCGAAATGGTAAACGTTACAGTATCCCCTGCTTGTACTTGTTCAGGGTATACTTCTTTCGTAAGTTCTAGATCTGAACTACCTTCGAAAGTAATGGTAACCTGGTCTGAAATAGGATTGCAGATCCCGTTTGCTATAGTCCATTCAAACACATATACACCGACCTCAGTTCCTAGCACCGACGTTTGTGGATCATTTATAGCTATAAAATTAGCAAGTGTTGGTCCTGAAATTTGTGTCCAACTTCCCTCGCCGATGATGGTAGGGTCGGCATTCAACCGTACAATTTCGAACTCTCCCAATGTTTGGTCAGTGCCTGCCTCTACTGAATTTGCTTGTTCAAAAACCGTGATTGTTACGACATCCGAGAAAGAGCAGCCTCCATTACTGCTAGTCCAGCTAAACTCATAGTTACCTGGTCCTAAACTTGTTATTTGTGTTTTCGGATCACCAACGGCAGCAATCATCGCCAAATTCCCCAGTTCTGTTATTCCCGGACCTGAGATTTGTTTCCAAGTTCCGGTTCCTACCGACAAAGGAGACGCGTCCAAAGTTGTTTGGTCAAGACTACACAATTGCTGATCAATACCTGCATCGGACATATCTGGTACGGCACCGGTAAAAGTAACCGAGACCCTGTCCGTAGAGTTTGCACAACTCCCCGATGTAAAGGCACCGTTGGTTACCGTCCATTCAAAAACGTAGGTGCCCAGTGTAGTCACATTCGATAAACTCGATGTGGGTGAATTAGGGCTCTCTATTACAATTGCCCCACCAGAAGGATCTGAAACCAGGCTCCATTCACCGACTCCTAAAGGAGGTGCAACTGCATTCAAATTCACCGAGGCCGCACAAGCATTAGGTTGATCGGGTCCTGCAATGGCATCATACGGTTCAAAAACCGCTATTCGAACTACGTCTGCCTCATCGGTACAATTTTGGGTAGAAAAATTCCATTCCAAAATATAAATGCCGGGAGCAACAAGGTTGTCTAGTGTTGTATTATGAACGTTGGGATCACCAATCGTCGCAACGCTCCCTGAGGGTTGGCTGGCAAATCGCCAAAAAGCTTCATTCTCTGGGAGGGTTGTATCAAAGCCGGCGGCGATCGCGTTGTTTCCATTTAGGGTTACAGAGGTATTCCCACCGGAATTGCAAATCACCTGATTTTCTCCCGCATTTGGACTCGCAGAAGAGGAATTGCTCGTTGTGACTACTACTTGATCGGCAGTTGATGGGCAAGTTGCATAAACTGTTGTAAACTCGAACACATATTCGGAACCTGTGGTTAATGTTACCTCTGCCCTAGGACCATTTGCAGGGTTTTGAAAAATGAATGCAGGAGTCCCAGGGTTTCCGTTCATTCCCGGACCATCGACTTGAAGCCATGTGCCTTTAGATCCTTGGGTTGCTTGTAGCACTGCATTTTCCGATTCGCATAATTGCTGATCTGGCCCGGCATTGGCTACCACATACACCTCAAACGTACTATCTGAAAATGTTGGGGTGCAAAAATCGTCCCCGCTTATCGTCCATCGAAAAGTATAGGTGCCAGAGACCAGATTGGTCACTGCAGAAGTCGGATCATTCACATTCGCAATGGTCGGTGTATTCGGTGCACCGGTCAATAACGACCAAAAACCTGTTTCTATATTAGCGTCATATTCGTTTCCATCCAATACAATTGAATTGGCGTTGCAAATTGTCTGATCAGTTCCCGTACTCGCAACGGTAGGAGGCACCCCAATATTCAACTTTACAGTATCCGAGGTTTCGGAACAATTCCCATTTCGCACGGTCCATTGATAGACATATTCTCCTGAATAAGTAAATGTAAAGGTTGCTGTTGGGCTGGTAGCATCATCGACGGCTACCCCGCCAAGACCCGAAACCAAGGTCCATTCACCAGATCCATTAGATGCGTCTGCCGCCATGGTCAGCTGATTGGAACAACTTGAACGATCAGGACCTGCTTCGGCTACAGCGCTATCGACAACGGTAATTTCTACCTCATCAGAACTGGTTTGGCATTTGTCGAGTGTCCATGTTAGTGTATAGGTCCCCGGAATCGAAATTGTGCCAGTGGTATTGAACTGGCGATTGTCAGCAAATGAAAAGCCGGTGGTAGGAACTACCGACCAGCTGCCCGTTTCATCTGCCGCCGGGGCATTTGCCGAAAGAGCAACAGACGTAGTTCCGGATGGCAGACATTGGTCGGCCCCTGCATTTGCAAAAGAAGGGCCTTCCATAGAATTGGTTCGAATAATTACGGTATCTTCTCTAGGAAGGGGACAATTAAGGTTATTAGAATCACGTATGGTCCATTTCAAAATATAGGTCTCGCTTGGGTCGTTAAAACCCGAAACTATGGTATTTGGGTCATTGATATCGGCAAAAGATAAACTGGTCCCGACCGGGGCGCTGTTCACACTCCATATACCTTCGAGAGTGCCTATCTCTGGGGTGTTTGCTCCTAGTTGTGCTTGAGAGCCAAAACAGACAGTTTGATCAGCACCGGCGTTGATACTCACGATCGCCGAGGACGATACGGTAATTTGCACATCTGATTGTGCCGGCGTGCATTGTTCTCCTCCCGATATACTATATCGAAATGTATAGGTTCCCGGATTCAAATCTCTGATTGGAGTTGTACGGGCATAGGGGTCTATAATGCTAGCATTACTTGGGCCACTTATTTGAGACCACAGCGAAGTACCGGACGAGATTACATTTCCCGTAAGCGAAGTTTCGATAACATTACATGGAAGACTTTGGCCTGTACCGGCATTTGCTGGAGTCGGGATTGCCGAAATACGGACATTTACAAAAGCAGTTGCCTCTTGACAGCCTTGTTGAACAGATCCATCGACCTTTCTTCGAAACAGAATAGTATAGGTCCCCTCCACATCAAAATCGAGCGATAAAGGCGTACTTGCAATGGCTTCAAAATCTTCGGAATCTACCATTCGAGAATCTGCTGGGCCGTTGATAATACTATAGGAAGTATTTGCCTCTCCAGTCGTAGTAAATGGAATCGATACCTTGGTCTCTCCACAAGGTGGTAGCATATCGTTTCCCTCATTTACCTCAATTGAGATGGGTTCGATAGAATAGGCGATTGTTACGATACTCGAATCGGAACAACCAGTCGTATTATTGGCAATTGTATAGGAGAATACATAGGTACTTGCGCCATCAAGGTTGGCTACCTGAGTGGCGCTGTTGGTAGGGTTACTAATTGAAGCAAGAGTGCCCGGCGCGTTTACTCCTGGGCCTTCAATTTGAGCCCATTGCACAGTTTCACCTGTATATATTGGAAGAGCGCCCGACAGCGTGGTGGTCGTAAATGAACTATCACAAAAGCGAATACTTCGATGTTCGGTGGTAGCACTTGTCACATCTTGCGATACTTCGGCAACCGTAATTGTCATCGTATCTGATCCAGTAACGCAAGGGCCATCTACCGACCAAAGCAGTTCATAAGTCCCCTCGATCAAATTAGAAACCTTGCTAGTATTGCTATTTCGATTTTCGAAAACAGGTGTACTCGGGCCGGTTACCAAAGACCATGTACCTTGTTGTCCGTTAATATTACTTCCTCCAAAATAAGCGTTTAGACCAGTACTTTGAGAAACCGAATAGCAATTGTCCAAACTTTGATCGGGGCCGGCATTCACGATAGCCCTGCCTCCATAATTGGTAACGAGCATTTCTGAATACGATTCGCAATACTGCCCCAGTACATCAGCGGGACCACGAATGGTCCATCGCAACGTACTTGTACCCGCATATACCTCTAACAAACTAATAGTAGTTGTAGGCGAATTGGGTTCATTGATGATAACTCCGGCATTGTTGTTTCCTTCGAAGGTCCAAGTTCCTACCTCGCCAGGGTTTTCCGGAGCGTTCCCGTTAATTTCGATAGTTCCCGACCGGTCAGGACAGGAAAACAAATCGGCGCTAGTTTCTGCAATCGTAATCGGCGCTACCGTAAGCTCGATATCTTGAAACTGGGTACTACCATCAAAACAGTTGGTGCTTAATCTAAAAGTATAACTTTCACCACCTTGCATGCCAAAAATAGCGCTATTCAAATCGGAGGGATCTTGTAAGATTACCGGTGGGCCGGCCACTTGCGACCAAAGAGGCGTGTCTTGAACTTGCCCCGTTACAGAACCAGATAAGGTATAATACAGATTGTTTTCACAAATCGTTTCTGGTATTCCCGCATTTACAGAGCAATCTTGGCTTTGCATTTTTTGTAGGAAAAAAAAGGAGGCAAACACCACAAATAGAGTAATGAAATCAAATTTTGATTTCCCATTACAATTTGTATTTAAAGTATTTCCAGTACTTTTATTAGTTCTATTATGCCCCATAAAGATTGGTGTGGTCGGTCGTATCCATCAATCAATACTACTAAATTAAGTAGTATTTTTCTTTCAAATTTAAAGGAATATATGAGTAGCCCCTTGTGTTTGTTGTGTATCATAGATAAACTGTTGTGTGCAATCGAGAAATAGATGTAAGACAAATCAGGTTTGATAATTCCAAGCATTTTAAAGAAGTTAACGAATGCTATAAAACCGGAAAGACCCTTGTAAGTATCAAATGGCCATCTTTTTAGCTTGATCAGGTTTTCAAAAGTCACTAGAATCAACTAATTCGTTGATACCTTGTTAAGAAAGTGGAGAAACCTGTGCATTTTATCGATCAATTTGCGCCCTTGCTATTTTTCACCACAGAAAGCGTAGGGTTCACAACATTAATTTAGATAAGCTGTACTTCGATTCTATATTTGACATGTAATAAAAAGATACAAAGAGAGCTTATTTTGTTCTCGAACTTAACCGAACAGATAAAAAGAAAAACACCAATTAACCTACTTCATATAACCATTTAAAAGTACTACATGTAACAAACCTACTTTAAAAGAAAAACCCCGATCCCTATCGGGGTTTTTTTATGGTCTTACTTATCTCCAAAAATTTTAAAAAACCGTAGTAAAAGGGTCATTTATCGAAGAAAAAGAACCGTTCATAAGACACACAACATGCTATGATTATTTGACAACAATAATTGTACTATTACCAAATAGGCTCCTATATTTACAGTGTAATTAAGTGATAGTGTCGACCCCAAATCGCACTTGAACTCACCTACGATCAGTGCTTTGATTTCCCCAAATCAGCGCTGAACCTACAAAGCTTGGAACCAAATCTTTTGAAACCTACTTGCAAAAACCCTGACATAAATGTCAGGTTTTTTTTAGTTGTCCGTTTTTCTCTTTGCATCACGTTTTAGTCGTGCCGCCTCTCTCTGTAAGTGTTCCGCTTCTCTCATTTTTTGTTCGGCCTGTCGTTCCAATCTTTCTACTTCCCTTTCCTTTTTCTCCTGTGCTCTTTTTTCTTTTTCCGCAGTTCTTTCTTTACTAGACTTTCCGGAAGTATAATCCTTAATGTTTTGAGTGATGGTCTTGAACTTCTTGGTCGTTCTATTTGACAATAATTCTTTATCAAGATAGATCTTCAGTGTCCCGACATCCAACTTTACTTCGTACCCGGTATCACCAGAGTAAGAACGTTTCCAATTGTACTTATTGCCAGAAGTAGCGAGGTAATCATTTCCCAATTCTTCTAGCAAATACGAACGTATCTTGGCTGTTTTATCCTTATGAAATTCTGAACGTACTTTGTAACTGTCATCCGAATCGCTAATCGAAAAGTAAGTTCTCCCCTTTTGTTCATAATTGACGTTGCTACCGTCTACGGAAATGGAGACACTAGAGGTAGAGGCGGTCGTTGTGGAGATGGTTTCTTGACCATGACCGGTTAAAATTCCTAAAAAAATGCTGAGTAATAAATAAATGATGACTCTCATGATTGTTCTTTTTTAATTGTTGATTTCGTTTAAAAATGCTTTTCCTAATTCATTGATGATAGCAAAACCTTCCGTAGCTATTTGCTTGCGATACACGGTAATTTTTAGCTTACCGTCCACTACGTTTACTTCGTGCACGGGTTTCCCATTCTTTGTTGTCTTTTTCCAGCTCATTTGTTCGAAACCTGCAGCCGCCTCTCCTTCATCCAACACGGACGATACCACCTTTTGGACAGCTTCTCTTTGGTCCTTCTCAAAAAAGAGCGCCACCTTGTATACCTTGTTCGTGATTTTAAGATTATAGTCATCTTCAAATTCGTACTCGAAGCGAGATCCTTTTGTATCGGCTTCAAAACCGTATATATTTACCATATCGGCGCTTAGATGAAACTGATTTTCCTTTGCCTGCTCATCTTGGGCAAAGACACTGATAACAACTGCCAAAACGAGTCCTATTGTAATTACTATGTTTTTCATTTTTTTAAATTTTATTGTTGTTAACTGCTTTTTGGTACGTTCGTATCGCATTCCAACATGCCTGTACTTGTTTTGCCGCAATGGGATTGTCGATTACATTCGTGTTGGTAAAAAATACCGCTCCCATTTCTATGTCCTTATAGTAGTACATCAGTGTTAAAATACCGGGATCACCACCATTGTGCCCAATAACCGTATCTCTGTTATACTCCCAGAAATACCCATAGCTATCGGTCTCTTCTGCATCTCCGTATTGTGTTGGATTTACGTTAGCTTGAATCATTTCTTTGCTAAGATCATTGCGCAATAGAGTATTATCGCCTTGATACGACAGCATGATCGCTCGCATATATTTCGTAAGGCTTTCGATACTTGTTCGCAAGCCCCCATCGGGATAGGTATTTAAAGAATAGGCCGGTAGGGGTTGCCCATTATTGGCATATACCTGCGCCTGCTTTTCAGGATCAATGGCATCGTACGACCATCCCGTATCCTGCATGCCGACGGGGTTAAAAATGTACTGCCGGGTGAACTCGGGAAATGATTGACCGGTAGCAACTTCTATGCAATATGCGGCAAGTGCCGAAGCAACGTTCGAGTATTCGTACTTTTCCCCGGGCGCCGATTTTAAAAAGTTCTTTTTATGGAACAAGCTCCCTTTGGGTATCAAATACCCCTCCAAGTAAGTAGCTAAAGGCATCGCCTTATTACTCTTGATTTGCTTTAAATACTTCGACATCTCCTTTCCATAAATTTCGGGGGTTATCGAATTTGGATCCTCGAGTACATAGCTCTGGTCGTACCCCTTTTCAAAATCGATTATTCCAGAGGTGTGGGTTGCCAAGTGTTTAATGGTAATTACACTTCTAGGAAATTTAGGGTGCGCTACTTTGAAGGGTAAAATATCGTTCACAGGCGTATCCATTGTGAACTTTCCCAATTCTACCGCTTTCATTAGGGAAACGCCGATAAAGGTTTTCGAAATGGAACCAATATTTTGAACTGTATTGGTTTTATATGGCTTCTTCGCTTTTATATCGGCATAGCCATAGCCTTCTTGAAAGTAAAGTGAATCAGTAGAAAAAACCGATACTCCAAAACCACGAAGTCCATTTTGCCGGGAAATACTATCTAGTTGGTCTCGCAGACGTTCCTCGGCAGTCTGCGCTTTTAAGTAGACCACCATACCGGTAATCATTAACAGCGTTAGTACAAATTGTCGCATATTATTTGTTTTTGTTTTGATTGATTGATTGATGAAATAAACTCCGTTTATTGGTCTACCTTAAAGGTGAGCCCTACACCGCGAACACTTTCGATAGCAATTGATGAGTCTTGCTTAAAGTATTTTCGGAGTCTGCTAATAAATACATCCATACTTCTTCCGGAGAAAAAGTCGTCGTTGCCCCAAACGTCTTTGAGGAGGTCGTCTCTTTTTACCATGGTATTTTTATGTTCATATAAATACTGTATGAGTACCGTCTCTTTTTCCGTAAGCCGTTGTTCGCTTTCTTGAAATAGTAACTTGTGATTGATCGAGTCGAATTCATACTCCCCGATACGATGTAGCTCTTCTTTTTTTGGTTGAATGCGTTGTGTTCTTTTAAGAATATTTCGCAGCCTTAGCACCAAAATATCGGCCTCAAAAGGTTTTACGATATAATCGTCGGCACCTAACTTTAGCCCTTGAATACAATCTTCCTTAAGCTTTTTAGCGGTCAGAAATACAAAGGGTACCCCAGGATCTATATCGACTACCTTTTCTGCCAAACTAAAGCCATCGAGCTTTGGCATCATTACATCGAACACACAGATATCAAAGTTATTTTTAGTAAAAAGTTCCAACGCTTCTTTTCCGTCTTTGGCCCAGGTAACTTGGTATTCATGAATTTCCAAATATTGCTTGAGAATACTTCCAAAATCAAAATCATCTTCTGCCAATAATACGTTTGTCATCTTTTCTTAATTTACTGGTATCGTTATAATAAATTTGCTTCCCTGGCCCAACTCACTTTCAATTTCAATGGCTCCTTGGTGCGCATCAATGACTTGTTTGGTATAATAAAGTCCTAGGCCCAACCCCTTTACATTGTGCACATTGCCTGAGGCGACACGATAAAATTTATCGAAAACAGTATGTATATCCTTTTGCGCGATTCCGATTCCGTTGTCTCCGATAACAATCTCATAATGGTTGTTCTTCAATCGGGTCGAAATGGTCAACGTTACTTTCTCTTTCCCGTACTTTATGGCATTTTCAAGAATGTTGAACAAGGCGGTCGTAAACATAAAGGTGTCGATACGTAACATTACTTCCGCTGTTTCAATAGCGCGAGCAATATTCAAATCTTTGCTTTGAACCGACAGTGCAAAGTCGTCTATCAAGTTTGTAAGGTAAATGTGATCTAACACCTGCTCTTTGTGAAGTACCAGATCTTCAGAACCCAAACTGTTTGTCATTACCTGATCGATTAATTTTTGCAGTCGATCGTTCTGGCGATCTAAGATTCCAAGAGTACTCTCAAAAGCTTTTGGGGAGTCTAGGATTTCTTTCTTTTTTAAACTTTTAGACGCAATGCTCAAAGTAGCCAACGGGGTCTTGAGTTCATGGGTAATGTTATTTATAAAATCCGTTTTTACATCGGCAACCTTTTTTTGTTTGATCAAGTTTTTAATGGAGTAATAAAAAAGCCCTACCACAAAAACTAATAAGAGAATTGAGCCTGCCAATAACGCGGCCATTCTGCCTAGAACAATCCGTTTCCATTGGGAGATATTCATCCGATCCTTGGTCCTCACCATAAACTCAAATGTTTTTTCTATCCCATCTTCTTGCCGGGTATAATCGGATTGCCAGCGGGCCTGACTCACATTGTATCCTTCACTTTCTTCAAAATCCTCTCCGAACTTTAAGATGCGGTCGTGATTGGCAAATGGGAATACGGTATCATTGCTAATCGTATCAAAGACTATGACAGAGTGTAGATTCTTTTTAAACTTGATATCAAAACTTAAATCGGTCTTTTTTAATTCTTCTTCATACAGTTGGTTATACGTACTGTTCAAAGAATCTGTTTGTTTTTTCAACGCATCTAAAAAGGTTTCTTTCGAAAGGTCTTTAAATCGATATTGCCATAACAACTCCATAAAACGTTGATCCCAAAGGTCATCGATCTCAACGATGGCTTCCGTTTCATCATCAATTCTGCCAATGGCCGTTCGGGTCTCATTTAAAAATGCGTCTTTCTTAAGTTCATACGTATTGTAGATCAAATACGTCTGTATGCTTACCAAGGCGAACAGGGTTGCGATCGCTGTTATTATGAGTATGTTATTTTTTGTTGCATAATGGCTTGGTTGTTATTCTTCAACACCTCAAAAGTATCATAAAGCCTATTCCTCGCCCAACAATTGGGAACCGTTAACCCACCGTTAACGTTAATAGGTCTTGGAAGCCCCATTAGATAAGGGTTTTAGTTGCTATGTTAATGCCATTGAGCCTTTCCCAAAAAACACATTAACCTGTCTTTAACCCCCGCTTAACCTGCTTATCCGGCGGGTCGCCAGATATTTGAATTGTTCAAAACAAGGCTTGTTTCATAACAACCACAAACCTGTACAGATGAAAACCTTATCAAAAACTACCATCTTACTTATTGTTCTAGTATTTCAAAGTATGCTATGTCAAAATATAAAGGCACAGGATAGTCTGCAGCAAATTAGTATTCATCGCAAGACAGGGGTCATTAAAATAGACGGCGCACTAAATGAAGTAGATTGGAAATCACAGTTACAGACTTTTACTTTTATACAATCGGCACCGAACAATGGGAAACAAGGATCTCAAAAAACTGAAGTAGCCGTACTATACGATTACACCTACCTGTATGTTTCGGCCAAACTGCATGTCACCGACCGATCTGAAATTAATACGATTTTAACCGCAAGGGACGATTTGGGGAACAGTGATTTTTTCGGATTGGGCTTGGACCCGTTCGGACTTTCACAAGATGGATATGAATTTTTAGTTACCAGTGCAGGAGTACAGTTCGATCAAAAAATTTCTAATGATGACAACTACCCCAACTTTAATGTGGTATGGGAAAGCAAGGTCATTATTGCAGATGATCAATGGACAGTGGAAATGAAAATACCCTTTAACAGTATTCGCTTCCCCAAAGAGGAATTGAGCAATTTAAGAATTAACTTTCAACGATTTTCGGCATTCACTAATGAGGACACCTATTGGAATCATATTGATATTGAACAAGACGGTTTTTTGAATCAATTTGGTCGTGGAACCGGCATGTCAAAAATACAACCGCCCCTGAACCTTTCCTTTATTCCTTTTACTTCTGTATTTACCGAAAGTAACCCTTTCTCTGATGGGCGAGCCACCCAATTAAATGTAGGGATGGATATGAAATATGTTTATGATAACTCTTATACCTTAGATGTTTCCTTGATTCCCGACTTTAGCCAAGCTCCTTCCGATAATCAAGTATTAAATCTTTCCCCCTTTGAAATTCAATTTAATGAGAACCGACAGTTTTTCGTAGAAGGCACCGAACTTTTCGACAAGGGCGGTTACTTTTATTCAAGAAGAATTGGCGGCAGACCCCTAAACAGTAATGTTGTAGAAAGCCAACTCGAAGAAGGCGAGGAGATTATAGAAAATCCAATATCATCGAACATCCTAAATCTTATCAAGTTTACTGGAAAATCGGAAAACGGCTTCTCTATTGGGGTACTCAATGGGATTACGAATACAACTTACGCCACTGTAGAGAATAATGAAACAAGGGAACTTAGAGAAGTACAGACCAATCCACTATCTAATTATAATGCTGTAGTATTAGACCAGACTTTGAAAAACAATTCATCTATTACCTTTTTGAACAATTCGGTCTTGCGAGAGGGCAACGATTACGATGCCAATCTTAGCGCTTTGCTCTTCACCGGTTTCAATAAAAAGCGAAGCTACTCCCTTAAACTAAGAGCCGCTTTGTCACAACAATATAGCTCGGGAGTGGCAGATATTTTCGGACAAAACTACTATGCCGCCCTAGAAAAAATAAGCGGTACTTGGAATATTGGGATACGGGCAGAATTGCACGATGATACCTTCGATTCGAATGACTTTGGATTTCTCCCAAGAAACAATCGATTGAATTTTACCAACTATATTACCTACAAAAAGTTTAATCCGGAAAAGACGTTTAATTACTATCAACTTAGGGGGCTTTTTCTAAAACAATACTACTATTCATTAATGGAGGAAGAAGTTGCTTTATATGATGTTGAATTTTTTGGACAATTAAAAAATAACATGAATCTTATTGCAGGGGTACAATATCGCGAACCTAGTGCTAGTTTTTTCGAGGCCCGCACTCCTGACCAGCCTTTTAATCGTCCCGCAATCTTTCAGACGTTCTTGGAGGTGCAGACAAATTCAAATAAACTTATTTACTTCGCTTCCTATTTAGAAACCAGAAATTATACAAACTCGGATACCTTTACCTATAGTATTGATTGGGGATACGGTTTAACCGCTAACATAGGGCAACATTTAAGCGTAACACTCGATCAAAGTTTAGAGTACATGGATGCCAATCACGGGTATATGACCCGTTTAGATGGTCAAGTGCTTATCGGAAAACGCAACATTCAAGAATGGAGCAATCAATTGCAAATTTCATATGTATTCAACCTTAAGTTAAGCACCAATCTTCGTTTGCGACACTACTGGAGCCAAGTGAACTACATGGACCAGTTTTCTTTGGCTCCTAACGGAAATTTACAAGGGAATGACTTAGCCATAGTTGTCGATGATTTTGATACCAATTACAATAATTTTCTTGGCGAACTTTCTGCAAAGTGGCAATTTGCACCCGCAAGTGAACTAAGTTTTTTCTGGAGGTACGGTACCGAGAGTTTTACCGATATGTTGAATTCTAACTATGGGAACAACCTTGCAAACACCTTAAATACAGATAACAGCAGTACCATCTCTCTAAAAATGACTTACTTTCTAGATTTTAACCAGATGCGTTCAAAAAAAGGGGGGAAAAACAGAAAGTAACCGAAGCGATGTATGCAGTTCATCGCACATACAAAACACTTGGTAGCATACACAACACTTTCTGCTTGGCACACAACAATAATTTAGATATCATTAAAAGTGGTGGTAAGTTTACACTGTAATAAAGCGAAAGAGTAGATTCCCAAATCGAACCTTAGCCCAAATAAAATACCAAACCAAATTAGACCAAACCTACTTAACAAAAGCCCTGGATAACACCGGGGCTTTTAAATGTACTTTATTAAAGACTCCTCTTTTTCCAGTGTATTTCATCGATGAAACAATGCATTTTAACTTGTTTCACAACATCTTTGGTCGTATTCACAACAAAAATTTAGCCTCCCTTGCATTTGCTCCTACATTCGTCTTGTATTTAAGATTTAGTGTTTGTAATACCTTTTAGGTATTTGGATTTGCCCAAATCTGCATATGACTTTATTAGTTCGATTTTAATTGACTGTGCAACCAAATGTAACGAATCCTACTTAACAAAAAAACGCCCCGAGACTGTCGGGGCGTTTTACTTTTCAGCAATTTCTTACCGGTATTTTAGTATTCCTTAGAATGCATAGTTCAAGCCGAACATCCAATAGCTTTGTGTTGGGCTATCAACATTATCAAAAGTAGGAGGCGTGGTTCCTGCATCTACGGCAGAAGCAATTCCTGCAGCTAAAGCTTCTTGCTTGTTTCCTCTTAAGCCAAATTCAAAACCAACTCCGATTCCTTTCCATAGTGTATATCCAAAAGAGTTGACCCAGGTCCAGTTACTCAAATCACCACTCTTATAACTTTGGAAGGTAGAGAAGTTCGTTTTGAAGCTTACCGCTCCTAGTTGCTTCGTATAGTCAACCACAATTTTTGCCCCAGTAGATGATTCATAAACCGCGTCGTTTTTTGCAAACACGAAGTTGTAGTTCAACGGGTGAATCACCACTACCATATCGGTAATGGGCGTCCAAGTAGCACCAATACCAATATCTAGATAGCCAGGATCATTGAAATTGTTGATGATAGATGAACGGTATTCCCCTAAGGCGGAGATGGCGAACTTTTCACTCAATTTATATCCGTATAATGAGGTAATATTGAATACATCGGTAGTACCATTAAAATCCTCGCTATCGTTAGGGTTGTTCTTATCATCCAACTTTACCCATTGCAAGTTTACATTGGCACCGTTTCTCCAGAAAAATTTCTCCTTATCCAAATTGGCAAAAGCGTTAATAGTCACACCAATGTTTCCTGCATTATTATCAGGTGTACCCTGCGAATACCAATTACTAAAGCTAGATATATTGGCGCCGATAGTACCGAACGCACCTTTTTTCCATCCTGGAAAAGCGTCTATTTGTCCTTGAAGCGCATCGACTCTACCTTGAATTGCGGCAACAGAATCCTTTTTCGCAGCCTGTTCGGTTTTCAACTCATCGATCGTTTGTCCAAAAGAGATTGTCATTGAAAACAAGGCAACCCCTAATGTTGTAAGTCTTTTCATACTTTAAAATATTAAATGTTAGTGTTTATAGTTTATTTTCCTATACTAGTATAAGACACACAAAAATAGTAATTGTCACTTAGTTCGCTAACATATCTCGTCTATTTTCTTTTGAAGAGGGGTACTGAAGAGCATGCTTCCCCATACATCAGGGACTTTACAACAGTTTGTAATTTGGCACTTACCCAGATGTAGGCGTTGGGCGGAACTGGTTTTTTACTACAGCCTTTTACGATTACTAGCTTATCTTGATATTCGGAGACATCTAGTTTTTCAATAATCTCTTGGTAAAGAGCGGTTTCCAATTGTTCCATGGAACCTTGAACAATTTTTATTGCAAAAGGACTCAATTTGGCCGTCAATAACATATAGGCCCAGCCTGGTACAATCGCATCGGTAGAACAATCTATGCATACATATGCATCTTTGTATATGCCCCAATCATATGCCGCTACAAAACCCCTAAATTCTTTTTCCCTAAGGATAAGACCTTCATAGAGCCAATCTTTGATATCTAGTACCATCCGTTTTCCTTCTGGATAGTATGTTTCAAGATCAAAGGTGACGAGTTTGCTCTCCGCTACGCGATTTACGATTTCTTCGGACATATCTTGCTAATAGGAAAATTTCTGCCAAGGTGATGATACGATTAAAGTAAGCCCAACTCTAACTTGGCTTCTTCACTCATTAAATCCTGTGTCCAAGGGGGGTCGAAGGTTATCTCTACTTCGGCATCTTTCACCAAATTCAATGATTTTACCTTTTCCTCTACCTCAACCGGTAAGGTCTCGGCGACCGGACAATTGGGCGAGGTCAGTGTCATCATTATCTTTACATCGTTCTCTTCATTGACAAGCACATCATAAATCAAACCCAATTCATAGATATCTACAGGAATTTCCGGATCGTAAATGGTTTTTAACACCTTTACGATTTTTTCCCCTAACTCTCTTGTATCTACTTCCGCTGTTTCTTCGCTCATTATTTTGTTGTTAATTCAATTGTGTTTGGTACGCCACGGCATATAACTTCAACTGCTTGATCATACTTACCAACCCATTCGCCCTAGTTGGGCTTAAGTGTTCTTTTAAACCAATTTCGTCTATAAACTGGGTATCCGCATCGATAATGTCCTGTGGTTTTTGATTGCTGAATGCCCGAATCAAAATGGCGATGATACCTTTCGTAATGATTGCATCACTATCGGCCGTAAAAACCAATTTATCATCGTTTAATTCCGCATGTACCCATACCTTGCTTTGACATCCTTTTATAATATTATCCTCGGTTTTATACTGTTCGTTGATCAAGGGCAACGACTTACCCAAATCGATCATGTATTCGTAGCGTTGCATCCAATCATCGAACATCGAAAATTCATCTACGATCTCGTCTTGTATCTCCTTAATCACCATTCACATATTTTACACAAAAATACGACAAGCACGTCAGCTATTCAACAGTTTCTGTCAATGCCAACATTTTATCTATCAATGGCTTTAATTCTTTGGGAGGATTTCCGTCATCAAAGGTGCCGGACTGGTATATCGTATCGTCTTTTTCAATTTTCAAAATTGCTATCGCCGCGCGATCCGAATAATTTCCAGTAGATGGTGGTTCTAAATTTTGCATTGCTTTTAAATCGATTTTTTTGGTCAGTTTTAAAAGCATCGCCCAGTCACTATCTCGCATCAAAGTCACGTCGGTATTCTTGGAATGGCCTTTGGTGGTTACAGAAATAACTTCAATGGTTGCGTTGCATTCAAAGAATGATCCTCTGGTATGCGCCTCATAGGTTATTGAACCAATGGTCGTTGTCATTTCTTTGTGTTGAGGGCTTCCATTGTTCAGAAAAAACAGTGCTAGAATGAATATTATAGTTTTCATTGGGGTATTGCTTTTTATTATGATACGAAAAAAAGACACCATTAAGCCAGTCATGGTCGGAAGAAATTCTGGCCATTTTTTTTAAGTTTCAAAATGGTCTAAATTTCCTTCACAGACTACAACGATCATAGCAATAGGCCATCGAATGCAACACTATACTTGACCGACTTTTTACCACTTTTATTATCAAGACCTTCCAGTAACCTACCGGAAGCCTCACTTACCATGGAACTATCAACATGTATCAAGTGATACTTTTCACTGGCCTTGT
>CALLVX010000204.1 GCA_938010765.1 uncultured Flavobacteriaceae bacterium
ACAAGGCCAGTGAAAAGTATCACTTGATACATGTTGATAGTTCCATGGTAAGTGAGGCTTCCGGTAGGTTACTGGAAGGTCTTGATAATAAAAGTGGTAAAAAGTCGGTCAAGTATAGTGTTGCATTCGATGGCCTATTGCCTTGTCATTCCAAGGTGTACGATACTACAAAGTATTCTAGTGAGGACATGGCCTTGCCCAAGGTTATAATGGATCATGTGAAGCAAGAAGTCCACCATCAAAATATTTATGTAATCGATAGGGGACTTCAATCTACGGGAACGATGAAATCGTTCGATGAAAATTCTGTTTCTTTCATCGTTAGGGCAAAGGAAAATCGGAAACATGTAGAGCTACGATCATTACTTTATAAAGATCAAGAGATGGGCCTAGGTGACCTAATCCTTGTTAAGGACAGCAAGGTGAACCTTTATACTGGAAAAGCCATAAAGAACAAGAAGGGCAATATTCATCACAGGGAAGAATTGGTAGCGACTCCTTTTCGTTTGATCGTTGCAAAAACCAAAACAGAAAATCCGAAAGACTTTTGGTTTATTACCAATGATTTTGATCTCTCGGCCAAAGAAATTGCACAAGCCTATAGAAGACGTTGGGATATCGAGGTGTTCTTTCGATTTATCAAGCAAGAGCTTAACGTAAGCCACCTGGTATCGTTAAATAAAAATGGAATAGAGGTTATGCTATATATGACCCTGATTGTGGCAATGTTGGTCTTGATCTATAAAAAAGCAAACAAAATAGGGTATAAAACCGCCAAAAGAAGATTTAAAATGGAACTCAGAAATTTGGCTATTGCTATGATCGTTGTAGTCTGTGAAGGAAATTTAGACCATTTTGAAACTTAAAAAAATGGCCGGAATTTCTTCCGACCATGACTGGGCAAAGCCCTGTTTTTTATTAAAATTAGTTAGTACTACTAATCTTGTTCTATAACAAGTTCAGTTTTTGCTTCTTGCTCGTTCAAATCTTTTTCGATTTCTTCGGCGGCATCTTCCAAGGCAGATTTTACACAAGAAAGAGCGGTCATGGCTACAAAGGCCAATAAGAATAGTTTGGTGAATACAGATTTCATAGGTTTGGATTTGGGTTAAAAATTGCGAATTAAAAACTGCCAAACCCTGTCGTTTATTGCCTTTGCCCTTCCTTATTCGTTGAAATACATTAAAATTCGAACTTCAATTGTACTGTAAAAGTTTCCTCGTCGCCCGTTTCTTTTGGTTTTTCAGTATTCAGGTTCGCTAGGGAAATACCTAGGAGACGCACCGAGTTTTCCATTTTTTCTTGGTAAAGCAGTTCCTTGGCAGTTTCTAACACAAGTGCTTTCTCGGAAACAAAATAGGGGAGTGTCTTGCTTCGGGTCTGTAGGGTGAAGTCGCTATATTTGATTTTTAAGGTGATGGTCTTGCCTGCAATCCCCGACTTTTTTAATCTGCGCTCTAGCTCATCGGCAATTTGGGCTAAACGCTCAAGCATAAAAATTTCACTGCTTAAATTCTCGCTAAAGGTGCGTTCGGCTCCCACCGATTTTTGAATTCGATGTGGTTTTACCTCACTCAAATGTACACCCCTTACCACATTGTAGTAGTAGTTGCCACTTTTACCAAAATGGGTTTCTAAAAATTCTAAAGACCGTTTTCTAAGATCTGTTCCTGTGAAAATGCCCAGTTTGTACATCTTTTCTGCGGTTACCTTGCCCACCCCGTAGAATTTGCGAATTTCCAATACTTCCAAAAAGGAAAGCACCTCTTCTGGGTTTACCGTTTTTTGACCATTGGGTTTGTTATGATCGCTCGCTATCTTGGCTATAAATTTATTGATGGAGATTCCGGCCGATGCCGTTAAACCGATCTCATCGAAAATACGTCGTCGAATTTCCTGCGCAATCAAGGTGGCAGAAGGGTTTCCTTTTTTATTGACCGTTACATCTAGATAGGCTTCATCTAAGGACAAGGGCTCTACCAAATCGGTATAGTCAAAAAAAATGGCCTTTACTTTTTGGGAAATCTCTTTATAACGGGCATATCGAGGCTTTACGAAAGTAAGATGCGGACAGTTCTTTTTCGCCAAATACCCGCTCATAGCACTGCGCACCCCGAATTTGCGTGCTTCATAATTCGCGGCAGAAACGACACCTCTCTTTTCACTGCCCCCGACCGCCAACGGTTTTCCTTTTAGTTCAGGATTATCGAGCTCTTCTACCGAGGCGTAAAACGCGTCCATATCAACATGGATGATTTTTCGTAAAGAAACTTCGTTGGGCATAAACAAATTTAAGACTTATCTTAGATAGCCATTTAAGTAGGTCCATTTTATGATAGAAATAGAACGAAAGTTTCTAGTCAAATCCGAAGCATATAAAGCCGATGCAAGCTCAAATCAGCTTATTGAACAAGGTTTTCTCAATACCGACCCCGACAGAACAGTGCGAGTTCGGGTCGAAGGGGATAAAGGTTTTTTGACCATTAAGGGAAGATCCAACAAGGCCGGCACAACGCGTTTTGAATGGGAACGTGAAATAGCACTAGCCGAGGCCGAGGCCTTGCTTAACATTTGTGAGGAAGGGGTCATTGAAAAAGTTAGGTATCTAGTTCCTTTCGGAGCCCATGTTTTCGAGGTAGATGAATTCAACGGATTCAACAAGGGGCTCACGGTGGCAGAAGTGGAGCTACAAAGCGAGTCTGAAACATTCGAAAAACCAGCTTGGTTGGGCGCGGAGGTTACCGGGGAGGTCCGTTATTACAATTCACAATTGAGCAAACAACCCTATAATACCTGGAAATTATGAAAATATTTATACTAACCCTACTTGCCGGGTGTTTGGCTTCCTGCAAACAGGAAGTGAGTGCAACCTCTGAAAAAAGCGAGACACCCGATTCGATCGTCAAATATGAAAAGACTGTAAAACAGCTAAAGGAGGAACTTACGGCAAAAGAATTTCAAATCTTTGACTATATAGATGAAGAAACCAAAGATACCGTTCTAATGCAGAAGTATTTCATCGCTTTTTTGAAATCTGGTGCGAATCGGTCTCAATCTAAAGAAGAGGCCGATAGTCTACAGGTATTTCATTTAGAGCATTTAGGCCGTATGTATAAATTAGGATATGCCGATATTTCAGGCCCGTTTGGAGATGGTGGAGCCATTCGCGGCATTACAATACGCCTACCTTAGAAATGGCCAATAGCTTGGCGAATCTAGACCCAATGGTAGAAGCCGGTAGATTGGAAATTGAAATGCACTCATGGTGGGCGGCAAAGGGTTTTGGGCTGCGGTAGTGCTGCAGTCTTCAGCGATTTATTTGGCCCATATACCTTCTTTATCGATCAACGGAATAGTTTGAAGCGCAATTTCGGAGACACTATTTTTTTCGAACAAGAACCTTTTTTCGTAGAGTTTATTATCGGCGTAGTAGGTAACGAAAAATTCATTGTTCAAAGAGAGCACATCTTCCTGAACGATTTCTATTTTTTCAAATGATTTTGCCGCCACTATCCCGATACCGTGGCGCATGGTCGAGGTTTTGCGATCACCGTCAAAACCTTTCGATACTACCAGTACCATATCTATTTGGTCACTGCGATTATTAAGAACGTAGGCGTTCCAATCTTTTGCTAGAAACTCATCATTCCACTCTCGAATAATCGCTACATACACATCTTTTGCGATAGGAATTTCGATGTCTTTTTTCATTTTTACTATAGGGCGCTTTTAAATTGTTCCAAGAAGCGTATATCGTTCTCACTTAAGAGGCGAATATCCGATATTTGATGTAACAACAAGGCGATTCTGTCTATTCCCATCCCAAATGCAAAACCGGAATAGGTTTTAGAATCAATTCCACAATTATCGAGCACATTGGGATCTACCATACCACAGCCCATAATTTCGAGCCAGCCGGTACCCTTGGTCATACGGTAGTCGGTTTCGGTCTCCAAGCCCCAATATACATCTACCTCGGCACTGGGTTCGGTAAAGGGAAAATAGGAAGGGCGAAGGCGAATTTTTGATTTTCCAAAAAGTTCGGTCGTAAAGAATTGCAAGGTTTGTTTTAGATCGGCAAAGGAAACATCCTTATCAATATACAAGCCCTCTACTTGATGAAAAAAGCAGTGTGAACGCGATGAAATGGCTTCATTACGGTATACTCTTCCCGGAGAAATAGTTCTAATAGGAGGCGTATTATTTTCCATATAGCGCACTTGCACCGATGAAGTATGGGTACGCAGCAGAATGTCTGGATTTGTTTGAACAAAAAATGTATCCTGCATGTCTCTTGCAGGATGGTATTCCGGAAGGTTCAAGGCCGTGAAATTATGCCAATCGTCTTCGATTTCAGGTCCTTCGGAAACATTGAAACCTATTCGAGAAAAAATATCGATGATTTGATTTTTTACGATAGAAATGGGGTGTCTGGCCCCAAGGGCTATCGGTTCTCCAGGACGGGTCAAATCGTCATAAACACTTTTCTCTTCGGTTGCATTCTCTAAACTGTTCTTAAGGCTATTTACCTTTTCGGTAGCCGCTTTTTGAAGGGCATTGACTGTTTGGCCAAATTCTTTTTTTTGATCAGTTGCCACGTTCTTGAATTCGGCGAAAAAATCCTTTAAAAGCCCCTTTTTCCCTAAGTATTTAATTCGGAAAGCCTCTAAGGTTTCTTTGGAATCGGCAGTAAATTGTTCTACCTCTTCAATATGTTTTTTAATCGTATCGATCATGATGGTGTACTAAGACGGCAAATTTAAAACTTTTGAACCAGTACCACACATTTATTGTGGAAATTGGGACCAGATTTCCTATTTCATTAGGAAGCCTCTTTGTCGACTACATGGGCTTTGATCCAAACAAGGCATTCCTCAAAAGTCGAAAAAATATGCTCAGGGGGGATCAAATCGGGTATGATGTCTACCCGCTCCATTAGATAGCGGGGTTGTTTTGAAAGGTTTACGAAGAGGATGTCAATACCAGAATTTCGAAGATCCAGCAAAACATCTTCCAATGCATACAGCCCAGACTGGTCTATATATTGCATAAAATCCATGCGAATGATGACCTTGGAGGCCGTATCGGGAATTTGCTCTGCAAGTGCCAAAAAATCACTGGTAAAACCAAAGAAAAGAGGTCCTTTCAAATGCTTTATAAATACTTCCTCGCGAAGTGCTTTCGGAAAGTCCGATTCGTCGTCCCAGGCACGTTCCTTTTCCAAAGTGCGTACATCCGATCGTTCCGCGGTCAGGTCACCAATTTTTTTCATGAATATCAAGGAGGCAAATACCATGCCTATACCTACCGCATAGATCAGGTCCCAAAAGGTAGAGAGCAACATCACTACTAGCATAATGATAACTTCAGAACTTAACTTTAAGGGCCCCAATTTAATGTCTTTTGCCATGCTCGGGATAGCACGAAGGCCTTTGTAATCAATGACATTAATTCCTACAGTAATCAATATACCTGCCAATACTGCTGCCGGGATTTGTGAAGCTACCGGCCCCAAAGCCAGTAAAATAAACAAGAGTAGTATCCCGGCAATCATCCCGGAGAGTTTGGTTTTCCCGCCCGACTTGATATTGATTACCGTGCGTATGGTAGCACCAGCTCCTGGAATTCCTGAAAAAATAGCGGCAATGCTATTTCCAATACCCTGGCCTACCAATTCTTTGTTAGGATTATGTTTTGTTTTGGTCATGTTGTCGGCGACTACCGAAGTAAGCAAGGAATCAATGGAGCCAAGTAGCGCCAAAGTGAGCGCCGTAAACAGGTAAGGTCTTATACTATCTATCTCGAATTGGGTAAAAATCTCCATTTTGGGCATCGGAAGCCCTTCGGGGATTTTCGCAATGGATCTATAGGGCATATCAAAACCATAGGCGACTCCGGAAACGACTAATAGCCCAACGAGGGTACTTGGAATCACTGTTGTAATGCGTTTAAACCCAAATATGATAATGATGGTAGCCAGAGCCAGTCCCAGTTCAAGCCAGCTGATGTTTTGGAATGCTCTAGGCATGACCAGTATGGCTCCTAAAACGCCAGAAGCATTGGCCCCTGCAAGGGTTTTGGCCTCTTCGGAAACGGCGGTGTCGTTTACTTCGTTCGACCTTTGAATCGTTTCTTTAAAATCTTCCAACACCAAAATGCCTTCGTTTGCTTCGTCTTTTAGAATATTCTCCAAAATCAATGCCTCGGCTTTCGGCTTAAATTGGTCCACGAAAGAATGATCTTCTTTTGGGTAATAGCCTATCGCAGGGAGCACTTGTGTGATAATTATTATGAGTCCTATTGCGGTCATAAAGCCAGATACTACCGGGTACGGAATATATCGTATGTATTTCCCCAACCCTAAAAGGCCAAGGCCAATTTGGATGATACCAGCAAGAAGAAATACGGTTAGTATGGCCGGTAGGGCTTTTTCGACACTCCCATCGTTCAAAGCAATTATCCCAGCAATCACTAACATACTTACTGCGGTCATTGGGGCAGTGGGTCCGGAGATTTGGGTGCTGGTACCACCAAAAATGGCTGCAAAAAAACTAATAAAAATAGCACCGTATAGTCCAGCACTGGGTCCAAGCCCTGAGCTTACACCAAAGGCAAGTGCTAATGGCAAGGCGACGATTCCTGCCGTGATACCTCCAAAAAGGTCTCCTCTTAAGTTAAAAAATAGATTTTTCATTTAAAGTTGAATTATTAAAACAAGTAATTTAGATAATTTTGAACAAAAAAAGCCAATGCTTTTACATTGGCCTCTCTTTGACAATATTTGTTTTGGTTATAGGAAAGTAACCGAACCGTTTTTGATGTCATATATGGCACCTACGATCTTGATTTCACCATTGTCTTCCATCTCTTTTAGTACAGGACTGATATGTCTGGTGTTTTCTATGGTCATTTGAACGTTCTTAAGTCCTACCGCGTTTACAAAATCAATGTTTTTAGAATTGCGCAAACTACTGTCTGCTGGTTCTGTAACTGCTTCTACTGCCGGTTTTATCTTATCAAGTAAAATCGTGAGATTTCCAAGTTTGGCATCGTCACAAGCACCTTTAACGGCTCCGCAGGCAGTATGCCCTAGGATTACCACAACCTTTGTGCCAGCAAGCTTGCAAGCAAATTCAATGCTCCCAAGAAGGTCTTCGTTTACAATATTCCCTGCCACCCGTGCACTGAAAATGTCTCCTACCCCTTGATCAAAAATTAACTCCGCCGATACGCGCGAGTCGATGCAACTGAGAATGGTAGCAAAAGGGTATTGGCCTGAAGCGGTATCGTTCACCTGATCTAGTAAGTCCCGATTGGCTTTTTGATTGTCTACAAATCGTTGATTGCCTTCTTTTAAAAGCTGAATTGCCACATCTGGAGTGATGGCCGCTTGTGTTTCTTTAGTATGTGCTTTCATATATTTTTTTTAGATTAAGCCTTTTTTGGCCTTAGTTTAAAGAATTCTATATAACTCGCTGGGTTCTCGACTTCTCCACGTTCTGAAATAAGCTTGATGTCAATATTTCGATTGCTCGCTTTTTCGGCAAAATCTTCGAGAATTTCTATAATGTCGTTATCTAAATAGCGGGTCTTGCGAACATCTAGTTCAAGATACGAATCTTCGGGAAGTTTATCTAACTCTTTCAAAATAGCACCCTTATTGAAAAAGGTTACTTCTTCTGCCAGCGTCATTTTTACCCTTTGCTTACCATTGCTCTTGTCTTCAATATGTAAAAAATGGGAGTTTTGATAGCTTTTGATGAGGATTACGGCGATTCCCACTGCCAAACCAAGGCCAATTCCGATCAAGAGATCGGTGAAGATTATTCCCAGGACGGTTACAACAAATGGCACGAACTGTTTCCAGCCCATCACATACATTTTTATGAAAAGTGATGGTTTTGCCAGTTTAAAACCAACGATGAATAAGATCGATGCCAGTACAGACAACGGGATCATGTTTAATAAGGTCGGAATCAATATAACAGAGGTCAATAAAAAGAAACCGTGAACGATGGCAGCTAATTTTGATTTACCACCCGACTGAATGTTGGCCGAGCTGCGAACAATTACTTGGGTAATTGGAAGGCCACCGATCATCCCTGAGATAATATTTCCGGTTCCTTGTGCCAACAGTTCCCTGTTGGTCGGCGTTACTCTTTTATCGGGGTCTAGCTTGTCAGTTGCTTCCACACATAAAAGTGTCTCCAAACTAGCTACCAATGCAATGGTAAAGCCGGTTATCCAAATTTGTGGGTTGGTAATAGCACCAAAATTGGGAAAGCTGAATTGCGCCAGGAACGAACTGGCGTCTTCTGGAATAGGAACACTCACCAAATGGTCTGCAGAGATACCCCAAAATTCGTTGCCCTTGGTCAAGTTGAAGAAAACAATTCCGACAACAACGGCCACCAAAGGGCCTTGTATCAATTTAAACACCTTTCCTTTTTTAGAAAGTACTTTGTCCCAAAGCAATAAAATCGCCAAGCCAATGATTGCAATGAGGGTCGCACCGGGGCTAATATTGTTCAAACTTTTAAAGATTTCGGAAAAAGTGTTTTCCCCATCGACCTGGAAGAAGGCAAAATCTCCTTCTGGATCAGGGTCATAGCCGAAAAAGTGCGGAATTTGTTTCAGAATAATAATAATTCCAATACCGGTCAACATTCCTTTAATAACAGATGAAGGAAAGTAATAGCCAATAATACCTGCTTTAAGGACTCCAAAAATTATTTGAATAACACCACCCAATACTACGGCCAATAGAAAGTTCTGATAACCGCCCAAAGTGCCGATAGCGGTAAGTACGATTGCGGCCAAGCCGGCAGCCGGACCACTAACGCCAATTTGGGAGCCGCTTAGGCCACCAACTACTATACCGCCCACAATACCGGCAATCAGGCCCGAAAACAAAGGAGCCCCACTGGCCAATGCGATACCTAAACAAAGGGGTAACGCTACAAAAAATACAACGATACTTGCGGGCAAGTCGTTCTTAAGATATTTAAACATAACATATTTTTTTGTCCCGACAGTATGCCTAAGACGGGTTAGTTAATTGAAAGTAAAGAATAAGAAACTAGGTTGTATGTTCTGGTGGAGGTAGAATGATGACCGTTGAATAGTTGCCATCACCTTCCAAATAGAAATTGGAAATAGCTGATTTTTCGGAAAGTTTCGACGAAAGCTTCATAGAATCTAGATCGAACAAGAAGTCTTTTTCGGAAATTTCCTTTTTTCCTTCTTTTTTCTCCTCCTCATTAAAGTCCACTACCAAAGCATTATTGTTCCCAACTACGAGGGTAATGATCGAAGGGGCCAATATGGCCGTTGCCAGCAAAAAAGACAGTAATAGTAGCACTGTAGATTTCATGGGTTGTTAGAGGTTTCCGCAAAGATAACAGTAATGCACTCAATATTTGTTAAGGAAATTTTAAAAATCCTTCAACAATTTTAAACTTTCCTTGGGAACCCATCCGGTTTTTCCATCTGCGATTTGGATCTTGTGAAAATCGTTATATTCTTCAAGTACTGATACCTTGGTGCCTTCATGCAGTCTAAATACCTTTTGACCTGTATTGTTTGGGTCTGATTGTACCGTTACTTCGGAAGAAAATATGATAGCTGGTTTGTCTGCCTCAAAATCATTGTACTGAACAAAAGCAAAGGCTACCGAGACAAGCGAGATGAACAAACAAGCCAAACTGCTTATAAAAGCAATTCTTTTACGTGTAGAATAACTAAAATAAGAGAAGGCAATATAGAGAAACACGAACAAGAGCATACACAGCACTGCGGTATATGCCCATTGATCAAAGGTTAACCAAGCTGTAATGTCTTTGTAAAATTTTGCAAGACCTACCTCGGGGCTAGTATCGATGGCATCTAAGGTCATGTTTTGGGCATAGGCGAGATTGCTTTTTATTTCGGTATCATTTGGTTTAAGAAGCAAGGCTTTCTCGTAATAGTAGATGCTTGGCGCTATTTGATTAAGTTTATAACAGGCATTGCCCATATTGAAGTACAATTCTGCCGAGTGTACATCTTCGTCCAAGATTTTTTCGTAGTCTGCAAGGGCATCTACATAGTTCCCTTCGTTATATGAAGTATTCGCGCGCTCAAAGAGGGTCTCGCTCTGTGCAGAAACCAAAAAGCCGATTAAAAGGGTAAATAAAATGAATGCTCTTTTCACGATTTCGTCGTATTCTTTATAGTTTAATTTTTATAACTGTTTGTCCAAGGTCGAAATCACTTCGCTTGCTTTGTCATAGTCTTGTTGCATTTGTACCTCTGAAAATGGACTGTAGCGTGCCATTTCGCAGTTTTTCAATAGTCCTATGAATCCGTCTTTTGTACTTGCGTCTACTTGCCTATTGGTTAACAGTGTATTGATTTTGTCTTTACTGAATTCAGAAGTCTCTATTTTTAATTTAGCCTTCAAATAATTATGAAGGGCTTTCTCTAAAGCGATATAAAAAGACTCTTTGTTTCCAAGGGCTTTTTTAGCCGTGGAGAGGTATTTTCGTGCCAGCCGGTTTGCCTTTTTTATTTTATTACCCATAACATCACCGGCGATTGCGGCTTTTTTATTCCTTACCAAAATGGCCAAAGGGATAAGGAGCAATGGTAACAACCACCAAAGATAAAAACAACCGGAACCGAAAAAATATGTGGTGCCGATGGGAGATAGGTTGGTGTTTAGTTTGATAAAAGAAAACTGGTTTTCGCTAGCAGAAACTCGTTGTTTGTTACTAGCAACGGGAGTACTGTTCGAACCTCCCGCCGATGGCCCGGATAGCACGTTTATAACAATTTCCTTCGAATTAATGGTATTGTACTGTTTTGTTTTAGGGTCAAAATAACTAAAAGATATGGGTGGAATAGGATATTTGCCCTTGAACGATGGCACAATCGTATAGTTATTACTAACCTTGCCTTGGGAACCGGAGAGCGTAGTTCGCACATTTTCTTTGAATTCAGGTTCATATACTTCCAAAGAACCGGGAAGACTAGGTTCTGGCAATTGAAACAATTTTAGGTTTCCTTTACCACTAACCGCTACTTTCGCTTGTAATGACTCAGAAGCATCCAAGCTGGTTTTGCTGGTTGTCACCTCAAAATCGAAACTGCCTACCGCACCTCCAAAGTTGGCGGGTTTCCCCTGTTCTGGAAGAGCTCTTACATTTAGGGTACGTTGCCCTGCTGAAACGGTCTTGTTGGTCGATGTGTAAATAGGGCGTCCGAAAAAGTCACGGCGTGCGGTGGGTACATCTACCGTTACTTCTAATGAAAGGGGTTCTATTTCTAATTTCCCGGCTCGCTGTGGATACAAAACCACCCTTTTTAGGATCACATACCGAAAAGGCTTACCGTCATAGGTGCCATTTTGTGCAGTAAGACGGGTAACGGGAATATCCTGACTCCAAAAGTTATTGTATTTTGGATTATCAAGGGGGCGGTAATTGGAAACGCTGATAGACGGACTCACATACAGCTTGTATACCACGCTGACGGCTTCGTTGAGAAACGGATTAGATTTTGAGACTTCCGCTACCAGATGCAGGCTTTCATCTGCCACATCATCGACCGTCATTTGATCATTTGGCTTGTCAACAGCTGCGGTGACCGTTATTTTTTTTGGACTCGACTTATAGACTTTTCCGCTTATTATTATAGAAGCTTGCCCGATTGTGAAATTTCCCCTTTCGGTGGGGCCAAGTGTATAGGAATAGGTTTTAGAATAGCTTCGCACACCATTGATCCAAGAGGAGCTAATAGCTTGTGAGGGGCCCATTAATACCCGAAAGCCTTTAAAGTCTGGCGCTATGAAGTCGTCTCCATCCCGATTCATGGTAAAATCTACCCGAAGCCGCTCGTTAATGCCCAACTTACTTTTACTCAACTTCATTTCAAAGGTAACGGCAGCACCTTCTTGTGCTTGAAGCACAAAAACGAAGGCCATAAGTGGTAGTAAGGCTATGTATTTTTTGATACTCATGACTATTACCAGTCTTTCTCGTTCTTTACCTTGACGCCTTTTACTTTCTTGGCATCGATTTTTTGTTGTACCTTTTTTTCTTCCTGTTGCATTGCCTCCAACAAGTTTTTGATCTGTTGTTTGCTTAATTGATTGGGGCGTGGCTGTTGTTGTTTTTCTTCTTTTTGATCACCTTCCTCGGGTTTTTTCTTTTGCTCTTCCTTCTTATCGCCATCACCTTCTTTATTCTCCTCTTTTTGATCGCCTTTATCCCCTTCCTTGTCTTTATCCTTATTTTCGTCTTTGTTGTCCCCATCTTTCTTATCCTTGTCCTTGTCTTTCTCGTCGTTTTTGTCCTTCTTATCCTTGTCGTCCTTATTTTGATCGTTCTTGTCCTGATCTTTTTTGAGCATTTCTTTGGCCAGCGCTAGGTTGTAACGGGTTTCTTCGTCTTTAGGGTTGTTGCGTAAAGCTTGTTTATACGCTTCTACAGCTTTTTGATACTCTTTTCGCTTCATGAACACATTCCCCATATTATGGTATGCCTTGTGCTTGTCTCCTTTCTCGGTTGCCAATTCCCCTGCTTCTTTAAAACGGCCAAATGCTTCACTATAGGTAGAATTGTTGTAATAGGCATTCCCTAAATTAAATGGCGCAGCAGCATTTTCATTGCTCTTCGCGATTGCTTTGCGATATTCGACCTCGGCTTCGACAAACCTATTTTCAGAAAGCTCTTTGTTTCCTTCCCAGGTGAGGTTTTTCGATTCCCTTAAGGCATTCAGTTTTTCTTTCTCCTCTTCTTGAGCGAAAGAAATAAAACCTACTAGCAATAAAATATATGTTATAGTTACCTTCATTTTTTGAGCCATTTCGTTAGAAAATTAGGCTGGGATGAATCTACTTTTGAAACGTCCTATTCAGCCATTCGCGATCTACAAATTATTTTTACTCGATAATCGAGATTTATATGCCCCGACGCCTGAACGACGAGTGTTCAGGCAGGCCTGCGTCGAAATCGAATGTTAAACTTCCTTATCAATACCTTGTGGGCTTGCCCCGAGGTAGTTTACTTTAGTTTTCAATTTTTTCGTTGAACAGGTTGAGGCGTCTCAACCATTTGGTTTTTTTATCAAGTACAAATACGTCTAAAAATAAGAACAGTAAGCCAGCGCCTAAAAACCATTGAAATTGATCTTTGAATTCGGCAAATTGCTTGGCTTCAAATTCTTTTTTGTCCATTTGCAACAACTGCTCCTTAATATATTCAACAGCCTTATCTGTATTGGTGCCATCAATATACGCTCCATTGCCTTCGGAAGCGATGTCTACCAAGACTTCCTCGTTTAGTTTGGTAATGACGACTTCACCCTTATTGTCTTTTTTCAAACGTTCTACTATCCCATTTCTTTTGATGGGGATGGGCGCGCCTTTGCTCTTGCCAACCCCTATCGTGTAAATTTTAATACCTTCTTCTACTGCCTGTTCGACCATACCGAGCGTAGCGCCTGCCGAATGGTCCTCTCCATCTGAAATTATGCACAATACGCGATTCGTTTGCTCTTCATCGTCATAATAGGTGGTAGCCAATTCAAGGGCTTGGTCGATAGCGGTACCCTGAGAGGTAAGCATATCGGTATTCATGCTTTGCAGAAACATCTTTGCCGCTCCGTAGTCTGTTGTAATGGGCAATTGCGGGTATGCTTGCCCGGCATATGCGATAATCCCGATACGGTCACTGGCCAATTGGTTGATAATTTCGGAAACCAAACGCTTTGCTTTTTCTAAGCGGTTGGGGGCAATATCTTCGGCGAGCATACTTTTTGAAACATCTACGGCGAATACAATATCGACACCCTCTCGTTTTACGGTCTCTAGCTTGGTACCCATTTTTGGATTTACAAGGCCCAAGATCAATAAGGCAATGCCTAGCACAAAGAATAACAATTTTAGGGTAGCCTTAAAGCTAGAGCGGTTAGGGGTCAGTCGCTTAAAGAGCCCTATCTCCGCAAATTGGCGTTGGGTACGTTTTTTCCAAATTTGTAAAAAGACGAATAGCACGATGATCACCGGGATGATACCGAGTAGGTAGAAATACATTTTTTCGTCTAATTGAATCATATAAAGCTTCTAAACAAGGTGTTTCTAAATACCCATTCAAACAAGAGCAAAGCTCCTGCCAAAAGTACCCAAGAACGAAATTTTTCTTCGTATTTGTAGTACTTGAATTCTTCTATTTCGGTTTTTTCCAATTTATTGATCTCGTCATAAATGTCTTTCAACTTCTCGTTGTTGGTGGCTCTAAAGTACTTTCCTCCTGTAGATTTGGCAATATCCTTTAATAATTTCTCATCGATTTCTACCTGACGCATTCCATAACGAAAGGAACCATCGGCATTGTAGGCAATGGGTGAAAGTGCATTTCCGTTGGTGCCCAAACCTATGGTATAGGTCTTGATATCATACTCAATCGCTAGATCGGCAGCTGTTTGCGGTTCTATAAAGCCAGAATTATTTACCCCATCGGTAAGTAAGATGATGACCTTACTAATTGCTTTGCTCTCTTTCAATCGGTTTACAGAGGTTGCCAATCCCATACCGATAGCGGTACCATCGTTCAATTGCCCATAGGTGATTTCCTTAAGGGCGTTCAATACGATCGATTTATCGCTGGTAATGGGCGTTTTAGTATACCCTTCACCTGCGTAGGCAACTAGGCCGATACGATCGTTTGGGCGTTTTTTAATAAAATCTGCGGCTACTTTTTTAAGGGCAGAAAGGCGGTTCGGTTTTAAATCTCTTGCGAGCATACTCGATGAGACATCGATCGCCATTACGATATCGATTCCCTTGGTAGTCTTGGTCCGTGTAGAGATATCTTCTGTTTGCGGCCGGGCCATTGCCACTATAATAGCAGCGAGTGCCAGCAATCGAAGCATAAAAAGAAGGGGTTTTAATTTAGGAAGGATACTATCTTTGGTAAACCCTTGGATACTGGAAATTCGAAGCGAAGCCGTCTGTTCTTTTCTTTTGAAAATATACCATAGCATAGCCAGTGGTAGCAGGGATAGCAACCAAAAAAATTCCGGATTCGCAAATTCGATATTCTCTAACATTTAAACAGTTAATTTAACTTCGAGGGTTTTTAAGATACGATCTGTTATTTCTTTGGCATAGGCATCCTCTTCTAGCCACGATAATACCAGGTATTGCTGTATGCCATTGGTCCCGAACATGACGATGGTATAGTTGCCCTTGACCAATTCTTTGGACCCTGGCATAGGAAATTTTCCACTTCCAAACACCTTTACACCTTTGGTGCCGCTAATAGTAGCAAATTCTTCTTTCTTGGTAATAATGTTTTTGGCACCTTGAGTTTCAAACTGACTTATAATTTGATCAATAGTGGGCCCTGGATCAAATTCGACCGGTTCTTTGAACGTAAGGGAGACGGTCTCGATCGTAAAGAGCCCTATGGTACTTCTATAGCCAAAATTTTGAATTTCTTTGATGGCTTCCTCGGCTTCCGGCGGAAGCGTAACCGTTTGCCTTGCCAACACTCTTGGGGTCTCTAACTGTATCGGGGGGAAACCATATGAACTGGCGACCCACTCACCTTCCAAGAGTTCCTTGGTCGGGTGCCCTACAACCGAATCTTTTAAGTAAGAAAAACCGTAGCGGGCCACAGCAATGGCCGAAGCGATGAATAGAACACCAACTACCGCTGCAATACCAAGAACCAGTTTCCTTTTTTTCTTTTTCTGCAATAATTCCTCTTGATACTCTTCCTGCTCCATTAATTCTTCTTCGGTAGGCTCGGGTAGCGCATCGTGCGTTTTTATCACAATTTGCTCTATCGATTTCCGATCTTGCTCAGCTACCGAAGTAGGGGGTTTTGATTTGGCAAATTTGACCAAATCGGCCGTCTGCAATATGTTTTTAAACTGGTTTAAAGTTTCGGTATCCAATTCCAATTCACCAGCATCCTTTAGCAATTCCAACTTTTCAATAAGTTCGTCGGTCGTGCTTTCGAGGGCCGATACATGTACATCTTCCTCTAGATAGGAACGCACAATATCGGTCAATTCAGAATAATACTGTTTGTACTCGTCCTGAATCAGGTATTTCGAATTTTCTAGATTCTTGAGCTCTAGCAAGGCCCGGTCGTATGGGGGTAGCAAGGCTACCTTTTCTTCTTCGGTCAGCGGTTTTTTACGAAGTACGAACCAGTAGAAAAGAGCACCCAAAACTGCTAGGCCAAGCAAGACCCATAAAAGCGTTTTCCAAAGACCGGCGTTGCTTTTTTCGACTTCTAACAAAGGTTTAATGTCGAACATTTGTTGTTTCAAGGTGTCTACCGGTACGGTCGCCACATTTACCATCAAAGAATCTGTAAAATGGCCAACACCGTTTATTTCGATTCGCTGCGCGGGTAACTTATAGATGCCAGAATCAAACTGGGTCAATGCGTATGATTTTTGCAGCAGCATACGATTTTGTTTAAGGGTCGTGTCCGTTGCGAAGGCTTCTACGGTTTCCAAAGGGGAAAAAGTTTGCCCGTCCGGAAAAATAACCTGTGCGGTCGTATCGGTTTCTACGGTGACAGACCATTTGATCTGATCTCCGATTTTTATAAAGGTGGTGTCTACTTCCGAGGCGATTTTCGGGCTCTGAGAAAAACTTTGAAGCGAACAAAGTAGCACAACCAGCGATGCACATCGATGTAGAAGCAATGAAATGGTCTTTGTTCGTATGTTGAATTGTCTGCTTTGCATTAACCTCTTCTCTTAAAATAGCCCAATAGCTTTTTTACATAACTTTCATCTACCCTACAGTTGATAGTACCACAACCCGATTTGCTAAAGGTAGTACTAAAATAATCCTGTCGTTCTTGGTGGTAGCCGCTGTATGCTAGGCGCACTTTTTTCGATTGGGTATTGACCAATCGCACTGCTCCTGTCTCGGCATCTTGCATTTGAACCATGCCTAAATTTGGAATAGCCTCTTCCCTGGCATCATAGACGCGTATGCCCGTAAGATCATGTTTGTTCCCGGCAATTTTGAGGGTTTTTTCATAATCGTCCGTGATAAAATCGGAAAGGACAAATACAATTGCCTTCTTTTTCATTACACTGCTCAAAAACTTGAGTGCTTCGGAAAGATCTGTCTTATTACTTTTTGGTTTAAATTCCAAAAGCTCACGTATAATTCGCAATACATGGCTCTTTCCTTTTTTAGGTGGAATATAGAGCTCTACGGTATCGGAAAATAACAGCACGCCTGCCTTATCGTTATTCTGGAGCGCCGAAAAGGCCAAGGTAGCCGAAATTTCTGTGATGATTTCTTTTTTGAACTGGTTGGTGGTACCAAATAACTCAGAACCACTAACATCTACCATCAACATCATGGTAAGTTCACGCTCCTCTTCAAATACTTTTACATAGGGCTCGTTGTATCGTGCGGTGACATTCCAATCGATACTACGAACATCATCACCGAATTGGTACTGCCGCACCTCGCTAAAGGTCATTCCCCTTCCTTTAAAGGTAGAGTGGTATTCCCCACCAAAAATATGATCGGAAAGACGGCGTGTCTTAATTTCGATTTTGCGTACTTTCTTAAGTAGTTCCTTGGTATCCATCTTTGTTTAGTAAACAGTACAAAGTAAATAGTAATCAGTAAAAAGTATGGTGTCAAAACTGTTTAGGGCGGTCATCCGTTCTAATAGCTGTTTGCTGTTTACCGTTACCTGTTTTTTAAGGTACTTCGATCTCGTTTACAATCTTGTTGATGATTTCTTCGGAAGTGATGTTCTCCGCCTCTGCCTCATAGGTAATACCGATTCGATGCCTGAGCACATCGTGCACTACGGCCCTTACATCTTCTGGTACTACGTACCCTCTTCTTTTGATAAAGGCGTAGCATTTGGCAGCGTTCCCCATATTGATGCTTCCTCTGGGCGATGCTCCGAAACTGATCAACGGTTTAAGATCGGCCAAATTATATTTTTCCGGATAGCGGGTGGCAAAAACGATATCTAGAATGTACTTTTCTATTTTTTCATCCATATAAACCTCCTTTACCGCCTGTTGGGCGCTTAGGATTTGTTTAATGGTAACGACGGGTTTTATCGCCTCATAATTGCCTAAAAGGTTTTGGCGCATAATTAGTTGCTCCTCGTTCATCTTTGGGTAGTCGATAACGGTCTTTAACATAAAACGGTCGACCTGCGCTTCAGGAAGCGGGTACGTGCCCTCTTGCTCTACCGGATTTTGTGTTGCCATTACCAAAAAAGGTTTGTCAAGGATAAAAGTTTGATCACCTATAGTCACCTGCTTCTCTTGCATCGCTTCTAGAAGTGCCGATTGTACCTTGGCCGGGGCCCTGTTAATTTCATCTGCAAGTACGAAATTGGCGAAAATGGGTCCTTTTTTGATAGAGAAATCGTTCTCCTTCATATTGTAGATCATCGTACCAACAACATCGGCGGGTAAAAGGTCTGGAGTAAACTGAATTCTACTGAAACTACCTTTTACGGCTTTCGAAAGAGTATTGATGGCCAAGGTCTTTGCAAGTCCGGGAACGCCCTCCAACAGAATGTGACCTTGACCTAGAAGGCCTATCAAAAGGCGTTCGACCATATGTTTTTGGCCAACGATTACCTTATTCATTTCCAAAATCAAAAGATCTATAAACGCACTTTCCTGGGTAATTTTTTCGTTCACAGCACTAATGTCTACCGTAGTATTTTCTTCCATATATTTTTATAAGATTTTGGTTTTGCTCGGTTTAGTTGTAATCAGGAGTGCAAATTGAAAATTAATTCATTGTTTTGCTGTTAATGATTGGTTAAAAATTAGGCGAGGCCCCTATTTTTATGAAGTTTTTAAGGGATTTCTTTTTAATTTCACAAGCTTATGAAATGAGCAGTAACATTTCTCTATCCCTTTAGATATGTCAATCTGCAAATTCAATCCGGCCCCTAAGAAACAAATAAATTTTCAGACATGAAAAACAAAAGCAACTATTCAAAAATTATTGCGGGAACGATGACTTGGGGAAGTTGGGGAAAAGGGTTTGCTACACCCCAAATGACGCAAATGATTCAGGATTGTTTAGCACTGGGTATTACCACCTTTGACCATGCCGATATTTATGGGGGATATACCAACGAAGCCGAGTTTGGAAAGGCTTTTTCGCAAGTGTCGGTTTCCCGTGATGCGGTACAATTAATTACAAAATGTGGCATTCAGTTCGATTCAGAGGCCCGTTCAAATAGGGTGAAACACTATAACTATTCCAAAGAATACATTATGTGGTCGGTAGAGCGTTCGCTAAAAAGCCTACAAACCGACTATATAGATTTGTTATTGCTTCATAGACCGAGCCCTTTAATGCGGCCTACAGAAATTGCAGAGGCGATTACCAAACTAAAAAAAGAGGGAAAGATCATCGATTTTGGAGTCTCAAATTTTACTCCTTCCCAAATTGCCCTTATCGAAACCGAAGTGCCCGTTGCCGGGAATCAGGTCGAATTTTCATTGACCGCCAATGGGGCAATGTACGATGGGAGCTTAGATGATTGCATCATTGGGAAACGGATGGCGATGTCATGGAGTCCTTTGGGAACTTATTTTAGGGAGCAAACAGAGAAAACCCAGCGAATAAAACAAGCGTTGGAAACAATGACGGAAAAATATGGTGCGTCTGAAGATCAGCTGCTATTGGCCTGGATTTTACACCATCCCTCAGAAGTATTTCCGGTAGTGGGTACGGCTACGAAATCTCGACTAAAAGACGCGTTGGCCGCAACTGGTATTGAGATGGAATTGGAAGATTGGTTCGTCTTGTTAGAAGCGAGTATGGGAAATGAAGTGCCCTAAGCCCTAAGTTGAATTATAAATTGAGAATGCTATTGATATGAGTACAAAAACAGCCTTGATTACCGGTGCTACTAGCGGAATAGGAAAAGCGACCGCCATACTTTTTGCCAAAAATGGCATCGATCTGATCCTTTGTGGCAGACGCCAAGAACGTTTGGATGCGCTGAAATTAGAACTGGGTGCTTTTACGAAAGTGATGACCCTAAATTTTGATGTTCGTGACCGAACAGCGGTTTCAAAGGCCTTTGAATCTATTTCCGAACCATTTTCGACTATTGATATTTTGGTCAACAATGCAGGCAATGCACACGGACTAGATCCGATAGAGGAGGGTAGTTTAGACGATTGGGATGCCATGCTCGATATTAATGTAAAGGGACTCCTGTATGTATCCAAGGCAATAGTGCCCCAAATGGTGCAAAAGCAGGCGGGACACATTATCAATATTGGATCTACCGCCGGGAAAGAGGTTTATCCTAAAGGGAATGTATATTGTGCCAGCAAACATGCCGTAGATGCTATCAACCAGGGAATGCGCATAGATTTAAACCAATATGGGATACGGGTCGGTGCCGTAAACCCCGGATTGGTCGAGACCGAATTCAGCCAAGTACGTTTTAAAGGCGATGAAGATCGGGCCGAA
>CALLVX010000205.1 GCA_938010765.1 uncultured Flavobacteriaceae bacterium
GCGTTTGGTGCGTTCCATATGAGCAGGCAGCCAACTCATTTCATTACCAATCTGTGTTTCTTCCGCATTCGCTAAAGGGTGACTTTCAATATTGGCCTCATCAACAACATACAAACCATATTTGTCACATAAGTCTAACCAATACGGATCATTAGGGTAATGTGAACTACGCACCGCATTGATGTTGTTCTGCTTCATCAATTGAATGTCTTTTTCCATGGAAGCTCTAGAAACCACGTGGCCTGTATAAGGGTCGGTCTCATGACGATCTACACCTTTGATATAAATAGGCTTTCCGTTAAATAATACTTGGCTGTTCTTGATTTCTACCCTTCTAAAACCAACTTTCCGATTTATATATTCATTGTGATTAGCGTTTTCTTGATCTTCTATGGCTATTTTGAGTTGGTATAGATTCGGAGTCTCAGCCGACCATGCATTTATATTTTTAAAGATTTCATTTACCTGAAATTCTGAAGTAGTATTAGCTGGAATTTCTAGCTTTTTAGTTGTCTTGCGAATGGAAGTAGTTCCGTCTATTACTTCTAAACACAGATTTCTAACAGCAGATACATCTGTTGAATTTGTGATGGAAACTAATCCTTTAAAAATTCCATAAGAATAGTAATCATCTAATGAAGTCTGTGCATAATAGTCCGAAATAAAAACCTTTGGTCTTGTGTATAAATATACATCACGCTCAATACCACTCATGCGCAACATGTCTTGACTTTCAAGATAACTTGCATCGCTCCAACGAAACATTTGAAGGGCAATCAGATTTTCTCCTTCGGTTACATACGGTGAGATATTAAATTCTGCGGGCGTTTTGCTCCCTTGTGAATACCCAACATAGTTGCCATTTACATACACATACATAGCAGACTTAGCGCCTTCAAAATGGAGGATAATATCTTCAGATAAAAACTCTTTTGTTAGCTGTATTTCTTTACGGTATGTGCCAACTGGGTTATAATCTTTTGGTGCGTCAGGCCATTTGGTTTCGAAAGGATAGCGCTCATCTAAATAAATTGGATAGTCATAGCCTTCCACTTCCCAATTCGCAGGAACAGGAATTGTTTTCCATGCATCATCATCGAAATCTGTATTCTGAAAAGTAGTAGGTCGTTCTTTCGGGTCTTTTACAAAATGAAATTTCCAATCTCCGTTGCCGTTTAAAAACCTTCTTGAGTTTTCTTTAGTCCCTATTTCTGGTGATTCAAAAGCGAAAAAAGTGGCTCTGGGTGGTAGTTTATTTTCTTCAAAAACTTCGTGATTGTAATGATAGACTTGTTCTGGAGCGGGTAGTAAAGGGTTAATGTTACAACTGGCAAAGGCCACCAATAGCAAACTATAAAGGATGAATTTTGAGCTCATATATAAAGGTGACCTACAATGTACAACATATCTCTATTGAGAACAATGTATAGCTTTTATAACTTCACGGAAGCTACTTATGGCTGATACTCTCAGAGATGGTACGGCATACCCTATGGGCGATGACATCTGCTTGGTGTTTTCTAGCGATACTTTTGGTTTTGTTAAAGGCTACGGATTGTTACCATGTTTGATAGCCATACGTGATAAAACTTTTAATAAAATGGTGATTGATAATTGCCTCACTTCACTTATCAATGCTTTTGTAGACAATTAAACTGCATTGACAACATATTGTAGGAATTTACTTATAAATTATAGATTTTAGGGTGCTATCAAAAATGCCATTTCCCTAAAAAAAAGCTATGAATGAATTCTCTCAACGCAGGATACGACTTGTATTTATACTTTCCTTGTTAACCACGGGCATTTCCGGACTATGGTTTTTTCTAGCCAAAAGTTTGAGTTTGCACGAATTGAGCCTGTACATTGGGGCAACAGTTCCTTTTTTTATAGGTGCTGCTATCATTTCTAAGTTAGGTAACCTCACATTGGCGCGTTTTATTTATTTAGTAACCTTCAACATTAGCGTTGCCATAACCGCTTCTTTCATAGGAAAGGCAGGTAGTGTCGAATTTATATTAATGTTTGCCATGTCATTGCCTTTTGTATTTTTCTCCTTTAGACGGGAAAAAAGCTACATCGTAATTTTTCCATTGCTATCAATGGTACTATGGTTTCTGCTGTACCTTACAGACTTTAATTTATTTACCATCTCCAAGATGGATACTATACTGGCAGAAAAGTATATTTATCCTGTTTCTATTTTCACTACTGCGGTGCTTGTAACCTACCAATTGATATTTTTCTGCTTGATCAACGCTCGCTTTTATTCTAACATACAAGATGAACGGGAAGACGCCATTGAAGCCTCCAATGCCAAATCACAGTTTTTAAGCATGATGAGCCATGAAATACGTACGCCTATGAATGCAATAATAGGACTTTCCCACATTCTCGGTGATACCAATCCTAGAGCAGATCAGAAGGAAAATATAGAGGCGTTAAACTACTCGGGTAAAATACTATTGAATTTACTGAACAATGTGTTGGATTATAGCAAGATGGAAACGAGAGGTGTAGAACTTGACTCCATTCCTACGGATATTATGACGGCAGTAAAGCAGATAAAAAAAATTCATGAACCGGGTTGTTTAAGCAAAGGAATCACATTTAACTTACTAGTAGACGAAAAACTTCCAAATGTAAGTTTGGATATTGTCCGTTTTAATCAGGTGATTAATAATCTGGTTACTAATGCTATAAAGTTTACAAAAACAGGAAGTGTAACCCTAAAAATAACAAGACAGGAAGACCGCGACGGACATGTGCGTATGCGTACTGAAATTATAGACACAGGAATTGGAATTACAAAAGAACAGCAAGAGAAAATATGGCAGCCATTTGCCCAGGCCTCTGTGAGTACAAATCGATTATATGGGGGTACCGGACTTGGCCTTCCAATAGTAAAAACTGTGGTAGAAGCCATGGGGTCTAGGGTACAAATTGAAAGTGAATTAGCACTAGGGAGTCGTTTCTACTTTGATTTAGAACTAAAGGCTATATCTAAAGAGAAGTTGAACCAAAGTAGTGGGAAAAAAGAGCGCAATCTAAAGGGTAGAAGAATACTACTGGTAGAAGACAACAAAATAAACATCATGGTAGGCAAACAGATATTGGAAAAGGCTAACCTAGTTGTAGATGTTGCCTTTGATGGTCTAATGGCTGTAAATATGGTCAAAGAAAACGACTACGGAGTAGTTCTTATGGATATTCAAATGCCTGTAATGGATGGGTATACCTCTTCTATGGAAATAAGAAAATTTAATACAGAATTACCTATTTTGGCATTATCTGCATCGGTATTCATTGAAGTAAAGAGTAAGATAGAGAAGAGCGGTATGAACGGTTTTATCTTTAAACCTTTTGACCCAGAAGATCTTTATAATAGAATCGAAGAGGTGATGGATATACCACTAGCCTCGTAATATTAGTGGATGCTATATTTGTTATAAAAAAGAAAACCCATGTAAAAACAAGGGTTTTCAGAGATAATTGTGGTCCCACATCGAACCATGGACCCCCTGTCCCGATAGCTATCGGGAGAGTCAGGTGCTTTTAGTCTCTATGAAAATTCTTTCTCTCAACTCCTGATATTTCAATAGATTTTCGATGTATTTTTTGCTCTTCATCGATTTTATCTTTCGTTCCAGTCGAACCGCATGGGAATAATCTTCACATTCAAACTTTAAAAACAATACCCAGTCTTTTGTTTGAGAAGTGTATGACTTTGAGCCATACTTTCCAGAATTGTGATTTATAATGCGATATTCTAGATCCTCATGACAGGCGCCAATGTAGAACTTATCTATACGTTCGCTATATAAAATATAAGTGTATGACATTCTTTAAACAAAAAAAGAGAAGCTTTGCAGCTTCTCTTTGTGGTCCCACATGGGCTCGAACCATGGACCCCCTGATTATGAGTCAGGTGCTCTAACCAGCTGAGCTATAGGACCGAATTTTATACCCCGCCATACAGCAGGCGGGTGCAAAACTACTACTTATTTTTAAAGACTGCAAGCAAAAACAAGTGCGGTTTTATGTCGCTATTCCTTTATTTCTTGACATAATTCAACTAAAACCCCATTTGCCGTCTTTGGATGAACAAAAGCAACTAGC
>CALLVX010000206.1 GCA_938010765.1 uncultured Flavobacteriaceae bacterium
TAGATATAAAGGGAGAATCAATGCGGAAAAAACTAAAAAATAAACAGTAATTTTAAACACAATAGAATCGACTTTGAACACTTAGTTTACTATGCTCACTTTCACCCGGCGAAGGTGGTTCACTTTGACCGGCTCATCCAGCCAAGCAAGACCGAATAGGACTGGAAAAGCCTGTTAGAAAAATAGCTCTTAAAAATGTAGTGTCAGCAAAAACAGATTCTGTCTTTGCAAAATCTTCAAAAATGGAGTTGAATTATCGCGCGCAGTACTTCGAAAAATTTAGTAGCTATCATTTGAAACATAACCGAAACAGTCTAAAGAAAAGGCGAAAAAATGGAGTTGTTTTGCAGCTCAAAGATTTAGTCTATGACCGAACCGAGGTATATGCCATTCTTGAAATTAAGAATAGATCAACGATTGATTTTGAGGTCGATTACTTAAAAATTTTCAAGGTTAACGGAAACAATCGGAAGAGATCGTCTTTTCAAAAGGTGGAAATGAAACCCATTTACAGGCATAATCCTCCAAAAATAATAGAAGAAGGGGAGAGTCGATCCTTTGCATTAACTGTTCCCAAATTTACCTTCGGCGATAAGGAAAAATTACTGTTGGAACTCAAAGAATACAGGGGAAATAGATTACTGCAATTAATCCATGATTGACCCACTCTATAATGAATCATCACTAGCTATAATATAACTAAAGGGTAACATGATATTTGGATATGCTAGAGTGTCGACTCAAGAGCAAAATTTAGATGCTCAGATAGACCTATTGAAAAAAGCTGGTTGTGAAAAAATTTACAAAGACATTGCTAGTGGAGCCAGGAGTGATAGAAAAGGTCTGAACGAATTGATTAAATACATGCGCAAAGGTGACACTGTAATAACCTATAAGAATGACCGTGTGTTTCGTTCTTTAAAAAATATGGTCGAGCTTATAGACAAATTTAATAAGGCTGAGGTTTACTTCAAAAGTTTAAGCGAACCCGAATTTGATACTGCGTCGGCCAACGGAAAATTCTTGCTACATATATTTGCGGCCGTAGCGGAATTCGAAAGAAACCTTATCAGTGAAAGAACCAAAGTCGGACTTGCCAACGCACGGAAACGAAACAAATTATTAGGCAGGCCAACCGGATCTAAAAAAGAAACCATTGAAAAGTACCACTTTGCAAAATACCTATATGACAATAAAGACTTACCTATAAAAATCGCATGTGAAAGGGCCGGCATTAGCAAAAGCTCTTTTTATCGTGTTGAAAAAGTCCTTTAATAGGTTCATTTTAGAGAACATAAAGACCCCGGTATCCAATTTAGCTTTTTAACACAATTAAATGGAAGTTCCTTGGCCTTAAGGGAGCAAAAGCTTTAGAAGTGTTCAATTGAGATACTAAGTTTTACTTAGCATTAACATTTTTTAACTTTTGATTTTTCCATTTCTTTTTTATTTTGGGCCAAAATTAAATATCATGCAATTCATTAAACAAAAAGACGATTCTTTGCTCGCGTTTCTAGTTTGGTTAATTGAAAAAGCTTCTGGCAACTTATTGCCAGATACTATGAAAAACGAGCATATTTTAAGACTTCCATCTATCAGGGTGCTATTCCAATTACTCCTTCCGATTTTTCTTTCGGGGATTAAACTTTTTGAGTTCAAGTTTTACAGATAAGCTTCTTAGGATTATTGCCTGAATGATTTTTCACTACCTCTTTGGTTCTAGTATGTCATTCAGAGATTTCTTTTTAGCTCGTAGATTATTTTTCGTTCTGTTTCTTTAGACGAATACTTAGCATTATCAAAGTATAATTTAAACAAATAGCCATGGAATCATTGAACAATTTTACAAAAGAGAATAACAACCTTAGACAAAGCCATTTCCCTCCTTTGAAATTCAGAAAATTTCAAATGAACGTGGACGACTCGAGCGTGCACATTCTTATTTCCGCCAATTTTCTCAAGAAATATAATCATATCGTAACGGTGCAAGATGGAATGCTACATCTAAAAATAAAACAAGGTCGAAGTGCTTCTTATTTTAACGAAAATTCTTTGCCGTTGGGTAAAGATGAAAAGGGTATGGATTTCCAAATTAGGCTTCCTAACACGAAGCATCGATTATTAAATTCAGTCGTTTTTCACAACGGTATATTAAAAATCCATCTTACAGAAAGTGCCATGGTGGACGATGAAATAGCATTTCCGAAACCTTCACTTATGTTGAACCAAATGACTGCATTATGAAAAATCCAATTATAATCTTCCTAGCCTCATTCTTAGTATGCTTTGTAACTGGCATGGCCCAAGAAAATGATTCGATAAAACCACCGGACGAGAAAATCAAGGTAAACAAGGAATTTGATAAAGACGGAAACCTTATCAGATATGATTCCATTTATAGTTACTCAAGCGGCAATTGGAATCTAGACGATAAAAAAATGGATTCTATTATGAAACGATTTTTCCAAGATAGGGAATCCATGCCTTATCACGATCCTTTTGAAATGCCTGATTTTATGTTTCCTCACACTTTTCCATATGACTTTGGAAGTATGGATTCAATTTTTAGGCAACGTTTTGAAGACCATCGAAAACACTTTGATAGTATGCAACAAGAATATAGGCCTAGAATAAAGGGTTCGCCACCAAACAAAATTTAAATTAACGCCTGATAAAATTAATACGTCATATATCGAATATGGATATACAAATAGAAAAACTGACCAAAACCTATGGGCCGCAAACCGCGGTAAACGACCTTAGTTTTAAGGTGAAAACTGGAGAAGTGTTGGGGTTTCTTGGGCCTAATGGTGCAGGGAAATCGACAACAATGAAAATGATTACAGGCTATATCGGAATTGAAAAAGGAGATATTCGGATAGGTGGTAAGAGTATCTGTGAAGAGACTAACAATTTCAAAAAGCACATCGGATACCTTCCCGAAAACAACCCCTTGTATTTCGACATGCCCGTAATAGATTATCTAGAATTCTGCGCAGCACTGCAAGGGATGAACAAAGCCATGATTGGCAAAAGAATCCGAGAGATGATTGGGGTTTGCGGACTTAACCGTGAAAAGCATAAAAAAATTGGAGAACTATCCAAAGGATACCGACAACGTGTTGGTCTTGCACAGGCTATGATTCACGATCCTGAAATCCTAGTATTGGACGAACCGACTACTGGCTTGGATCCCAATCAAATTATTGAAATCAGGAAACTGATACGTGACCTTGGAAAAGAGAAGACCGTAATTCTAAGCACCCATATTTTGCCAGAAGTGGAGGCTACTTGCGACCGCATCCTAATTATCAATAAGGGTAAAATAGTGGCCGATGGAACACCGGAGACCCTCCGAAAACAATCTCAGGGGAATGAAATCTTAAAGCTCCGCATAGAAGACGGTGACCCGAACATAATCTTGAAATCCTTAAAGGAGTTGAATACGGTATTAACAATAGAACGCATTCAAGCGGACCAAAGTATGTTCGAATTACAGAGTCATTCAGAACAAACATCCGTCCGAGAGGTATTTAGCCTTTGCGTAAAGAAAAAATGGGTTCTCACCGAGCTTACCCCTTTGGAAACTAAATTGGAAGACATTTTTAGAAACTTAACGGTAAATTAGATATGCATACTATTTGGACTATAGCCAAACGAGAATTGGCAACATTTTTCGACTCTTTGATAGCCTATATTATTCTTACGCTTTTTTTAGGGTTTAGTGGTTTTTTTACTTGGCTCTACGGGAATGATATTTTTTTGGTGGGGCAGGCCAACCTTCGTATGTTCTTTAATATTGCCTCTTGGAGCCTTTTCTTTTTCATTCCTGCAATAACCATGAAAATGGTAGCTGAAGAGCGAAAAACAGGAACATTAGAACTTTTGTTGACCAAATCGGTATCTGACCGCCAGCTTATACTGGGAAAATTTTTGGGGTCGGTCTTGCTAATCTGTATTGCCTTAACAGCCACTTTGCCATATGTCATTACAGTTTCGAGTATTGGAAATTTAGATAATGGAGGTACTATTTGTGGTTATCTTGGCTTGTTATTGTTGAGTATCACCTATACAGCAATTGGCATTTTTGCAAGTAGCATTACCACGAATCAAATTGTCGCCTTTATGACAGCACTTTTGATCGGTCTTTTTTTTCATATCATTTTTGGGGTACTGGCCCAGAATTTTACAGGTACTATAGGGCAGTTCTTCGACGCTTTAAACCTGCAATCACATTTTGAGTCTATTTCCAGAGGGGTAATTGACTCCAAAGACCTTATTTATTTCCTTTCAATTACAGTTCTGGGACTTTACTTAGGAGAATGGGCCTTATCTAAAAGACATTTTTCTTAATACAACTATAACATGAAAAAACTAAATACAACTATTTTACTGGTTCTTGGTATTCTTGTATTTGCCAACTTAGTATCAGAGCAATATTTCTTTAGACTTGATCTTACCGAGGACAACCAATACACTTTAAGTGATGCCACAGAGCATATCATGGAATCATTGGAAAATCCGATTACAGTTAAAGCTTACTTTTCAGAAAACCTTCCACCAGATATTGCTAAGACCAAGAACGATTTCGAGGAGTACTTGATAGAATATGCAAGAAATTCAGATGATAATCTCGTGTATACCTTTATTAATCCAAATGAAAATGAGGAAACGGAGCGCGAGGCCTTGGAAGCGGGTATTAATCCCGTAATGATTAATGTTCGCGAAAAAGACCAAATGAAACAACAAAAGGCATTTTTAGGTGCTGTTTTAGAACTTGAAGAGCAAAAGGAGGTGATTCCGTTTATGCAGCCAGGAGCTCCATTAGAGTATCTATTGTCCTCCTCAATTAAAAAAATTGCGGTAACCAATAAGCCTCAAGTTGGTTTGATGGAAGGCTATGGCCAAGCCTCGATAGCGGAACTTTCTCAGGTAAAGACTGCTTTGGATGTTTTATATGATTTTAAACCCACTAGTATTAATGATAGTATTGCCGTACCGGGAACAATCAAAACATTGGCTATGGTTCGTCCGACCGATACCATCAGCGAAGCTACCTTTGCCAAATTAGACGAATTCTTGAAAGAGGGAGGAAACCTGTTCATTGCTTTGAACAGGGTAAATGGTAATTTGAACAATGCCTATGGTAGCTCATTGGCTACAGGTGTAGAGAATTGGTTACGAAAAAAAGGGTTGGAAGTGCGTGAGGATTTTGTAATCGATGCCCAGTGCGCAACCATCGGAGTACAGCAGCACCAAGGTTTTTTTAATTTCACTTCTAACGTTGCTTTTCCGTATGCGCCCATTATCGGAAATTTTACGGACCATCCTGTTACCAAAGGATTGGAGGCGGTAGTCATGCAGTTCGCAAGCTCGATGTATTTTACGCCCAAAGATTCATTGACAACCTTTACACCCTTGGCATTCACCTCCGAAAATTCGGCAAGCAAACCGGCTCCTCAGTTTTTTGATATTCAAAAGGAGTGGGCTGAAAGTGATTTTACATCGCCAAAACAAACCGTAGCAGGGGTTTTAGAACAAACCTATGCCAACGGCAACCGTTGCCGAATTTTTGTGGTAGGAGATGGAGATTTTCCAATTAGCGGAGGGCAACAGGTGCAGGGAGATAATGTAAACCTCATGGTCAATGCCATCGATTGGTTGAGCGATGATACTGGGCTTATAGAGCTTAGAACAAAAGGCATCAAGTATAGACCTATAGATAAATTGGAAGAGAGCACAAAAACCACCTTAAAATATGCAAATTTTTTATTGCCCATCATACTTGTAATTGTATATGGTATTGTGCGAATCCAAATGAACAAGAACAAGCGCAGTCGAAGAATTGAAGAAAGTTATGATTGACTTAAAATAGAAAACAATGAAAAAGAACAATATTCTAATTGGGGTCTTAGTTGGCCTCATACTTTTATTTGTAGCGAGCAATTATTTTAAAAAGAACAGTAGCACCAATTTTAAAGCGGAAGTCATACAATTGGATTCTTCCCAAGTGGATAAAATTTCCATTTATCCTCCCTCTTCGATGAACGAAGAACCGATTATTATTTCGAGAGAGATGGACCATTGGAAAGTCGCTCAGGGAAACATTAAAAGCACGGCCAACCAATCTGCCGTCAAAAATGCATTGAATCAGCTACAAAATATAAAGACCGAGCGGATGGTGGCAAAAACAAAAGATAAGTGGGCGACCTACGAATTGACGGATTCTCTGGCACGATGGATCGCAATTCAAGAAAAGGGAAAAGAAAGTCAAACCAAACTTTATTTTGGAAAGAACACCTTTTTTAGGATAAATGACAAGCCAGAAAGCTATGCCATAAAAAGTGGACTTTCCAATACGTTTAGCCGAAAATTCAACCTGTGGCGAAATTCGGAGTTTATAAAAGTGGAGAAGGACTCCATAACCCAGTTAAAATTTGAGGCTATTGATAAAAATGACTATTTCCTCACCAAAACAGATTCGATATGGACTATGGGAATCCTTCCTGCTGATTCTACCAAGGTTGTCCAATATCTCACCAGGCTGCGAAATCAGAGTAGTTCTCAGTTCGCAGATGGGTTTACACCTAAAAATAAAGCAGATTATAGACTGACCATTAGAGGTAAATCAATGAAAGACCTTGTTGTTAAGGGATATCGAGATACTACCGAAAACAAGTACTTCATGGGTTCTTCGCAATATCCAGATGTCTTTGTTGTGAGTGATTCCGTTGGCTTGTTCAATCGGCTGTTTGTAGATCAAGATTACTTTAGGATACGTAAAAATAAGTAAGGTTTAAGATTGGCCTTTGCTGAACCTGATTAAAAATTACAATAAATATTATGACAATGAAAAAACCATTTATAAGAACCTTCTTAACACTATCGACTTTTTTTCTACTCTTCAACTTTACCGCCAAAGCAGGTAACGGGATAACCTTGTATACGCCCTACACCAAAATTGCTGTTCCTCCAGGAGAATCTATCGACTATACGATTGATGTCATCAATTCTGGAAATCAATTGAAAAACATCGATATACTTTTATCGGGAATACCAGAAGAGTGGAATTATACTCTAAAATCCGGAGGATATAGTATCAACCGAATTGCGGTGCTTCCTGATGAGAAAAAAACACTCTCTTTAACCATAAACGTACCGCTAAACGTTGATAAGGGGAAATACAAAGTCAAGATAATTGGCAGAAACTATGACGTTCTTCCCATAGAGATAGAAGTATCGGAACAAGGTACCTTTAAGACAGAGTTTACTTCCGATCAAATAAACATGGAAGGGCATTCCGAATCAAATTTCAATTTTACCACAAAATTGAAGAATCATACAGGAGAAAAACAAGTATATGCCTTACTTGCAAATACCTCGTGGGTGGAGTGTAATATTTAAACCTAACGGTAGGCAAGCCACCGCAGTTGAGATCGAACCAGCCAAAACGGCGAACATTTCAGTTGAAGTAAAACCTTCATTTCAAGTGAAATCAGGCACCTATAAAATCCCGTTAAAAGCGACTAATAAATATAGTACCGCAGCACTAGAATTAGAAGTAGTGATACAAGGGTCTTATAATCTAGAACTTACTACTCCCACGGGTTTGTTGAGTACTACCTTAACTTCGGGCAGCGAAAAACAAACGGAGTTATTGGTAAAGAATTTAGGTTCAAGTAGATTAAGTAATGTCACTTTTAGCACCTCAAAACCCAAAGATTGGGAGATTTCCATAAAGCCTGATACCGTACCCAACATTGAGGCAGGGGCAAGTACCAAGGTCTATGCTACGATAAGATCTGCCGGGAAGGCAATACCAGGAGATTACATATCAAAAATAACAGCTAAAACACCAGAAGTATCTTCGGTGGCGTCAATAAGAGTTTTAGTAAAAACACCTTTATTATGGGGCTGGCTCGGTATATTCATAATTATCGGAACATTAGGCTCAATTTATTATTTATTTAAAAAATACGGACGAAGGTAATCATGGAAAAGTGTGTAGAGATATCTAGTCTGACCAAAAAATACGGAAGATATATTGCCGTAGATAATTTGTCGCTCTCCATTGAAAAAGGTGAAATTTTTGGCTTACTTGGTCCCAATGGAGCAGGTAAATCAACAACCATTCTTATGCTTCTTGGGCTGACCGAGGTAGATTCAGGAACGGTAAAAGTTTGTGGTTTAGATCCAACAAAGCATCCTATTGAGGTTAAAAAACGAGTTGGGTATTTGCCTGAAGATATTGGTTTTTATAGTGAATATTCCGGTCTTCAGAACCTTATGTATATAGCGGAACTGAACAACATACCTATGGATCAGGCTTCAGTAAGAGCTTTAGAAGTACTTAATGATGTAGGGTTGTCAGACGCAAAAGACAAAAAAGTTGCAAATTATTCTAGAGGAATGCGCCAAAGGCTCGGGCTCGCAGATGTGTTAATAAAAAGTCCAGAAATAGTTATACTCGATGAACCTACGTTAGGGCTTGATCCAGAAGGTGTACGAAAATTTCTTCAGCTTATTGTACGGTTAAGCAGAAAGAAGGGAATTACTGTGCTATTTTCATCCCATCATTTACATCAGGTACAACAGGTGTGTGACCGCGTAGGCATATTTGTTAAAGGTAGATTATTGGCGGAAGGAAAAATTAGCTCACTGGCACAACAATTGTTTTCCAATAATGCTTTTACGATTGAAGGAGAAATCGATGCGGCACACAATGTTTTGAACGAACCTCCAACTGCCCTAAAGGATATTTTAAAAAAGATACATCAGATAAAAGGTGTGGTCAAAGCGACCTTAAACGATAATCACTTTTTGGTGGAATCTAAAAATGATGTAGCTGCGGAGTTATCCAAACTTATCGTGGATTTAGGATATGGACTTTGTTATTTAAATAAAAAAGATATTTGTATGTCCGTAAACACCCCTAATTTCAATATAATTTCGTATATTTAGTTGATAATATTATAGTTAAATATGGATATATTTTCTTTTGGGGTACATTTTACAGATGAACAAAGTTGTAGATTGCATTTTA
>CALLVX010000207.1 GCA_938010765.1 uncultured Flavobacteriaceae bacterium
CGTAGAATGCCAGGGAAGTTCCTCGTCGATATCGTAACCGATAAAATATAGGATGTCCAAGCGCAACGAACAATGCTCGATCAGCTTGCGGTCGCTGATTATATTTTCAAAGTAGCCCACAAGGCACAACTTGAAGAACACTACGGGGTCGATGCTCTTTTGACCGCTGTTACCATAAAAATCCTTGGTCAGCGCATAAAGAAAGTTTAGGTCGACCACCTCTTTCAAACGCCTGTAGAAATTCTCTTCCGGTACACGATCACTTAATTGAAAATTATTGAAAAGCTTCTCTTGATAATCTTTTTTGCCCTGCATACCTAAAGTTACGATCCTTTCCCCGATAGGCAAGATCAAAAACCCGTTTTTTGACTAACTTGTGCAACAGGCACTTATGTTATAGCTAATCGCAATAGAATCCGCCTTAAGATAATCTCGTATACCTAATTCTATAGAGTCCGCTTCCAAATAAGCACTTCCGCGATAGTAGTAATTGTAGAAGAGGCCTACTCCGGTCCGATGCGAAATACTCTCCGACATCAAGTCCATTGCAGAACTGTAATCCCCTTCTTTGGAAGCCAAAACACCTTTGTAACAATGAAATTTCCAGTATAAAACAGAGTCCATCAACTCACTTTTTTTATACCTCTTTCAAGGTAAATCCTTGACGAATCAAATTCTTCCTTTCGGAGATAGGCTTCAAATATTTTAAAATTATGGTTTAAAAAGGCCTTTTTTTCATGATAAACATCAAACTTGGTACTGTCTCTAAAATCCCTCATCAACTCTTTAAAAATCTCAATAGCTTCATCATCATCGCCAGAGATGGTTTTCATATTTCCAATATAATTTTTCAATCTTGCCTGTAATACCCTGTTTTTGCTTTTTATACTATGGTCATACGCCCGCAAGTGATACCTAAGAGCATTGTGATAATCTCCTTTTTTGTTATTATAAATAGCCACCGAACAATATATCCGCGTAAGGTATTCTTCATTTTTGTTATTTCTGGTCAAATGCAGCATACTATTGATATACATCGCTTCAATCTCGGGCCTGGCTATATAACCAAGGTTCCGATAGGACCACACTAGATCCATAGTATCACAACCTTTTTTGGCCTTATAGGTATGGGCAGCCACATACAGAATGGCCCTAAGTGAGTCTCTTTCCATTGGAATAAAAATATCTCGAAGTTCCTGACAAGTATAATTGAGTAAGGAATCAGGAAAACCGAGTGCTTCTGAGGATTGGGCAAAACTCTGGAAACAGCACAATGCATGTATTAACAGCACGGTCAACAGCCTTTTCTTAGATCCCTTTTTTCCCATCTTTTGAACTTTCAACTACAAAAATAATTTGTTACCCCCTGTGCTTGTATGTCTATTCCGGATAAACCACACGAAATTCATGAATTAAGACTCCAAATTCATGAATGGCGATTGCAATCGTTTGATTTAAATATTTTTAGCGACTAGTTTTATAGTGTATTAAAAGAATACGCACAAGCAATGAAAGTCAATTCCCTATTCAAAACACCTCTAACAAACCTACAAGTAACGCATTTGAAATGAAAGAATTTTTAAAAACTTACTCATCGCCCTTTTTAAAGGACCAACTAAAAAGTAGGTGACAAAAAAAGCAGTCAAAGCAACAAAGACTTAAGGGCACAAAATAACATACGAATGAAAACAATCAAAAACTTAGAACGTATACAGCAATTACATTTACTTATAACCAAGGAACACACGGGCAGCCCTGGGGAACTATCCAAACGTATCGGTATAAGCGAACGCCTAGTGTTTTGCCTGATTGATCAATTGAAGAGTTTAAATGCTTCCGTTTGCTATGATCGCTCTCGAAAAACCTACTACTACTGCGAACCCTTTCAATTGCGTATCAGCATCTCGGTTTCAGTGGTCAATAAAAATGAAACTACCGAGTTTTTTGATGGCAGTTACTTTGAAAAACAGTTCAACAAGGTATCCGATGCCGATATCAACAACCCACTTTTGGCTTCCTAGCCGCTGATGAACCTCCGCCACTTCTTCCTGCGCTTTTTGATGCACCTTTGCCTGATGCTCAGTGTAAGTCTTTTCATCTACCAATGCACCTACCCCAAAACGGACTATCCGGAACTGTTGCAATTGCTCCAACACTATTGTTGGATTCCAATCATCGCAGCCATCGCAACAGCAGCAATCACAAAAGAAAACCACTAAAAAGACATCATATTTTAATGAAAAAAGAATTTTACCATTTGCTTCTCGCATCCAAAGAAATCATCAAAACCTATCGCACCAACTACAAAACCCTACAGGACTTAAACCCCTTACAATACAATGTGGTTCGCTATCCCGAAAGGCCCCATATCAAGGACATCCTAGACGAACTAACGGAGTTCGATGCCTATGAGATCATCTCTGAAGAAGAATACCGGAACATTCGGGCCTATTTGTTTCAAGCCCTTCGTAAGCTAATCATCCGGCAACAGGAACAACAGTCGTGAAGATATAAAAATATAACAAATAGCATTGATTTTTCTAAAAAAACCAACATTCTGTAACAATCCGTTTATATTTGATACTAATTATCAGTAATCTATAAAACACTACAATGAAAACAGTAAAATTAGGATTGGCACTTATTGCCTTTTTGATCATGGCACCTGCACAGGCACAAACCGCCGATGAAATTATTAGTACCTATTTTGAAAATATAGGGGGTATTGACAAGCTTAAAGCGGTAAAGGGAATGAAAATGACCGCCAAAGTTAATCAAGGGGGAATGGAAATTCCTATTGAAATTGTACAACTAAACGATGGTAGGCAAATGACCGTCATTAATTTTCAGGGTAAAGAGTTAAAGCAAGGCGTTTTTGATGGTGAAACTTTATGGAACCATAACTTTATGACCATGAAAGCTGAAAAAAGCGATGCGGAGGCAACAGCCAATTTTAAACTAAACGCAAACGACTTTCTAGACCCGTTTATTGATTATAAAGAAAAAGGGTACACAGTAGAACTGCTTGGTAAGGAAACCATAGATGGCGCAGAGGCATTTAAGATTAAATTGGTCAAAGAACCTATCACGGTAGATGGTAAGCAGGAAGAAGACGTTTCTTTTTACTTTTTTGATACAGAAAATTTTGTTCCTATAGCTGTTCAATCAGAAATTAAAACAGGTCAAGGCAAAGGAATGACACAAGAAACAACTATGAGCGATTATCAAGAAGTAGAAGGACTCTACTTTCCGTTTTCGATGACCCAAGGTGTAAAAGGTCAGCCTGGAGCCCCTATCACCATGGACACTATAGAGCTTAATCCTACTGTTGACGAGGCAGGGTTTGCCTTTCCTGAGGAATTACAAGGCGAAAAAAAATAATTTACAATCTTGAAAGACCCTTTAATCAAAGGGTCTTTTTTATTTAACTGACTAACAAATGAAAAAACTACTTCTTGCCATTATGGCATCGGCCTTGTGGTTTCCCAATACCACTAATGCACAATCTTCAGACAACGGAAAACAACTTTTCGGCGATATCACTGCCCGCCATATTGGTCCGGCCCTTATGAGTGGCCGAATCAATGATATGCAGGTACATCCGACCAATAGCAGAATTATCTATGCAGGTACTGCTGGTGGTGGTGTATGGAAATCAAATGACGCAGGTGCAACTTTTACGCCGATTTTTGACGATCACTGCCAATCGATCGGGGTGGTTGCAATAGATCCGAACGACCCGGACAACACCATTTATGTTGGGACTGGGGAAACTTGGACCCGGAACAGTGTTTCTGTGGGAGATGGACTCTATAAAACGACCGATGGGGGTGCCAATTGGACTAAATTAGGTTTTGACAATTCAGAACGCATCGCCAATATTATTGTAAACCCGAAAAACAGTGAGGAAATTTATGTGGGGGTGCTTGGTGCCTTGTGGGGAGACAATGAAGAGCGTGGCGTGTTTAAATCAGAAGACGGGGGAGCTACTTGGAACAAGCTGCTCTACGTAGATGTCAAAACGGGTTGTGCCGATTTGGCCATGGACCCTACTGATCCGAATATTCTATACGCATCGATGTGGGAGTTTCGCCGCACCGGCTGGTCCTTTGAATCAGGTGGTGCAAAAAGTGCACTTTACAAATCTACCGATGCCGGAAAAACATGGAATAAAATACATAATGGGTTTCCTGAAGGAAAGCTGGGCAGGCTAGGCATTGCTATTGCTCCTTCAAACCCAAAAGTGCTATACACAGTAATAGAAGCCGAAAAAAATGAGCGCAAAGGTCTATATCGGAGTGATGATGCCGGTGCCAGTTGGAAACAGCTTAACAACGATTTTGGTATTACCGTACGCCCCTTTTACTTCTCTAGAATTGTGGTAGACCCAAGGGATGAGAACGTAATTGTAAAGGGAGGATTGAGTGGCTCTATCTCGAGAGATGGCGGAAAAACCTTCAAGTCATTGGGTAATATGCACAGTGATATTCACGATATTGAATTTAGCATCAAGGATTCCGATGTAATGTACGTAGGTACAGATGGTGGGGTCTACCGATCTTGGGATGGTGGAACCAACATGGAAATTGTTGAAAATCTCCCCCTTTCGCAGTTCTATCAAATCAGCGTTGATGATGCTACTCCATATAACGTTTATGGAGGTTTGCAAGACAATGGCTCTTGGTATGGACCTTCTTCCTCGCCGGGTGGAGTTGAAGCAAGAGACTGGAATTGTGTCGGGTTTGGAGATGGGTTTAGAGTATTTAAACATCCTACCAAAAATATTATTTATTCCGAAATGCAAGGGGCCGAAAATGTTTGGCGCTATGATATAGATCGTAATCTAACGAAAACGATTCAGCCATTGCAAACTACTGGTGTTCCTAAACTTCGATTTAACTGGAATGCCCCCATGGCAATTAGCGTACATCGGCCGGATCGTTTTTATATGGGAAGCCAATTTCTGCACAAATCGGAGGATATGGGCGATACATGGGAAATCATTTCGCCAGACTTAAGCACCAACGACCCCGCAAAACAAACCCAGGAAAATTCTGGTGGCCTATCTAAAGATAATTCTGGAGCCGAAAACCATACCACCATTTTCGCAATTACAGAATCACCTTTGGATGAAAATGTGATATGGGTAGGTACAGATGATGGGAATGTTCAGGTAACACAAGATGGAGGTAAAACTTGGACCAATACCGTTGCCAACATCCCCAATTTACCAACCAACACATGGTGTTATCAAATAGAAGCAAGCACTTTCAATAAGGGAACCGCATATGCCGTATTCGACGGTCACACCAACAATGACCAAAAGCCGTATGCTTACAAGACCACCGATTACGGAAAAACATGGGACAATATCATTTCTAAAGATGTTGTAGGTTTTGTGCGCACCATTCAGGAAGACTACGTGAATGAAGACTTATTGTTTTTAGGAACAGAGTTTGGATTGTACATTACATTGGATGGGGGTGTAAGCTGGAATAAATTCTCCAACAATATGCCATCTGTGGCAGTGCATTCGGTTGAATTACAAAAAGCGACGAACGACCTTGTAATGGGTACTCATGGCCGGGGGGTTATCATCATCGATGATATTTCTCCATTACGTGAATTAACCAAAGAAGTTCTCGACGCGAAAGTCCATTTCTTTAAAAACAATCCTACCGTTATTAATGAAGAAGGTGGCTTCTCAGGAAGTTTTGGTGGAGAAACACAATTTGTGGGCCGCAATAAAACTAAAAACGTTCAAATTAAATACTATTTAAACAGACGGCACACCTTTGGAAAAATGTCTATGGAAATTCAAGATATGAAAGGGAATAAAATTGTTGAACTAGGTCCTGGAAAATCCAAAGGTATTAATATTGTAAACTGGGGCTTTACGCGTAAGCAGCCCAAAGTAGCAAAGGGAAAAACCTTTACGTTTGGCGGTTTTACAAGTCCAAAGGTACCGGCGGGTACTTATAAAGTGGTAATGAAGAAGGGGAAAGACAACTATGAGCACACGTTTGACCTTATATATGACGCGAAGTCTTTGCTCAGTGAAACGGATCGTACATTGAAAAATGAAAAAACAATGCAACTATACGATATGACTCAGGAGTTGGCTTATCTGGTATATGAACTTGATGAAATGATCACAAAGTCAGAAACTGCAAAAGACAGTAAAACTTTGAAGAAGTTGAACACGCTTAAGGAAACCTTGGTGATTACCACTGGTGACAACTATGTAGGTACGGCAGAACCTCAACTTCGAGAAAAAATGACTGATCTTTTCAGTAAGGTGGCAAGCAGTTATGACAAACCTTCAAGTGCAGAATTGGAGAACTTAAAAGTCATCTCTAACCGCTTCGAAAAGGCAAAAACAGCTTTCGCAAAACTCAAAAAGAAATTCAAGCATGGCGATGGAATGATCATCAAAAGTTTTGATGAATTCATAGAAGGCAAATAAACACCCTTGGTAAGCTAGTATAAAAGACCGGCATGCGCCGGTCTTTTTTTGTTCATAAGCACGTTAAGAACTACCTGATTCAACCAAAATAAGCGGTATGCTTATTCCCTATCTTTATAAAAACTACCATGATGAGCGACCGTTCCCAAGATCTTTTAGCCATACGCCCCTTGATCCCATCTGCCAAAATATCTGAACATATGAGCAAGGAGGAGCATTTTCAAAATGCAACACTACGTCCTATCATAAAGCTGCAAAACAATTTGTTATTGGCAGCCTTCGGCAACTATATCGGCAAACACAAAAATAGGTTCTACGAGTTGAATGTCACCAAACGTTTAGAATACCTAGAAAACGCTGTACAAAAAGATATTAAATTCAGGAACGCCTTAAAAGGAATGATTCTTGGCCAATGTACATTAGAGGAATACACCCGTTATACCCAAAACTCATCGGCCCTGAATAAACGAATGATGCATATGGTCATCAAACGACTAAAAGATCAAATACAGTACTTTGAACAACCAATGCTTGCCGCACAATAGTCCTTTCGAGCCCATTTTACGTATACAATTAAGCCATTTGTAGCGCAACCTTCTAAGAAAGCCAACGTCTTATTGGAGCTGAGTATCCCTTCAAACACTGTTTTTGACCATTTGTAAGGCTATAAGCGCAGTTAGTACATTCCTATTAGAAACAATGGCACGATCAGGATACCTTTAGGAAAGAAAACTATTTAATCCCACTCAAATGTCAACTATTGCGAACATTCTACTTGTAAGCAGCCTATGTTTTTCGGGCTGTACCATCTTATTTATCCTCTATGGTATGCGAAAGCAGCATCGAGAATACGAACAGTCCCAGAAATTATAATTTTTTTCACTGTAAACCACGATTTTAATAGCGGCCTAATCTAATAATGATTCACCATTCAGGTTGGTGGTAAGAATACTGCTCATTAAATCAAAAAAGGGTCGTATTGTCTGAAAGCAGGTATCTAGTTCCACATCAAAATCTTTAGCCAGTACTTCTTTGTCCGAAAAGTTCTTTACGAAGATAAATTGCTTTTTACGGATTAAATCGATGTTCGGGTGCGCCTTATCAAAACCTTTTGGGGCGGTCTTTACCCCATCACCTTCCAGATTACCCCAAACAGATTGAAAGGATTTCTTGGAAATCAATTCGCGAAGTTCACCAGAATCGAGTTCCCATTCCTTGCGGATGCGAAGTAAATCTTCTTTATTGGGATTCCAAAAGCCGGCCGCAATAAAGCTGCCCTTAGGCTGTATATGCATATAATACCCGCCTCGCAGGTGAGCTCCTCCCCTAGCCATAGAACCTGAAAAGTTAATTTTATATGGTGTTTTGTCATGTGAAAAACGTACATCCCTATAAATGCGAAATACCTTAAGGCGTTCAATCTCATCATGGGCCTTCATTTTCTCGCATACGGAACCAAAAAACAACTTCATCTGGTCTTCCAATGTCTTGAATTCACTTTTATGTTCGGTAAACCAGGCTCGATTGTTGTTATTTTCAAGGGTTTCTAAAAAACGAAATACTTCTTTGGTAAGGGCAATTTGCGACATACGACAAAATGATTGCTTAAAAACTAATATATTTTAAGCTAAAGTTAACCATTTGCAAGAAAGTTCTCTTGGAATAATGTTTAAATTTGAATAGTCTACCAATTTACTATGGAAAAAGCTACGATTGTCAATAAAATAATAAAACACAAAAAACAACCCAACCTTCGTTTTCGTTTAAAAGAACAGGTCGAAACCTTTACCGACCTATTGTTTTATACCCTTTTCGACATTGATACGCCTGTCGAGGAAAACTTGGAGAAGCTAGAAATAGAATTCGATACGCTTGTGAATTTGGCTTGTTGGGAAGTCGAAAAACCATGTAAAACGGTTTGGGAGAACTATATGGGTACGCTTCCAGACGTATTGGAAAGTCTAAACCTAGATGCGGAGGCCATTGTAAGTTGTGATCCTGCTTCACTGTCTATTGAAGAGGTATATATGGCCTATCCTGGTTTCTATGCCATCGCCATCTATAGGCTAGCACATGAATTGTTCAACAAAGGGTTCCCCCTTGTCCCGAGGCTTATGACCGAATATGCCCACCGGCAAACAGGAGTCGATATCAACCCAGGAGCGCAAATCGGAAAATCGTTCTTTATCGACCACGCCACAGGGGTGGTCATCGGTGAAACCGCCATTATTAAAGATCATGTGAAAATTTATCAGGGGGTTACCCTAGGGGCACTGTATGTCGCCAAAAAATTGCAGTGTACCAAACGCCATCCAACTATTGAGAACAATGTTACGATCTATGCCAATGCCACCATTCTTGGAGGAGGAACCATTATTGGCGAAAACAGTATTATTGGTGGTAATGCCTGGGTTACTGCTTCCGTCCCTGCAAACTCGACCGTTTTTCACTCACCCGAAATTAAAATTAAGACACTTCCGAATGCAGTATAACCTTTTAGACCTGATCGGTAACACCCCTTTGGTACGATCAAGGGTATTAAATCAAAACCCCAATGTAGCACTCTATTTTAAATTAGAGGGGCACAATCCCGGCGGTAGTGTAAAAGACCGTGCGGCCTATAACATGATCAGCAGTGGTTTGGAACGGGGCGATTTTAATAAAAACTCGAAACTTATAGAGGCTACTAGCGGCAATACCGGTATTGCCTTGGCCATGATTGCCGGCATTTATGGTTTGGATATAGAACTGGTCATGTCTGAAAACAGCACTATTGAAAGAGTACAAACTATGCGAGCCTATGGGGCCAAGGTCACTCTCACCCCTGCTGACCGAGGCATCGAAGCCGCTCGCGATTATGCAGAGGCCAAAGTACGCGATAAAGGGTTCATCATGATCAACCAGTTTGCCAACAATGACAACTGGAAAGCGCACTACCGTAGTACCGGTCCAGAAATTTGGAAAGACACCAAACACGCAATCACCCATTTTGTTTCCTCTATGGGGACCACTGGCACCATTATGGGAACCTCTACCTATCTAAAAGAACAAAACCCTGCTGTACAGATTGTAGGTGTTCAGCCGACCGACGGGGCTAAGATACCCGGTATTCGGAAATGGCCCGAAGCCTACCTACCCAAAATTTTTGATGCTACCAAAGTAGATCAGGTGTTGGAAGTAAGCGAAAAAGAAGCGACCACCATGGCAAGGCGTTTGGCAAAAGAGGAAGGAATCTTTGCAGGCATGAGTAGCGGAGGAGCTGCTACAGCGGCATTGCGACTGGCTTCTACCTTAGAAAGCGGTGTAATCGTATCTATCGTATGTGATCGCGGAGATCGCTACCTATCATCTCCCCTATTTCAATAGTACGCTTGTTACAGTGCTGTGGAATACTAAAAAAAGTGGACTAAACTAAAACATACCCAGCACTTTAAATATACTTTTGGCGCCGAGCAGCAAAGCAAGTAATATAATAGCGATGCCAATTATATTCTGCAGTATCGTATTTTTATAACTCCCCATTACCGACTCTTTGTTTACGACCCATAACAAGAATATCGCAATCAAGGGTAACAAGAGTCCGTTGGCTATTTGCGCGAATTTTATAATCTCGATCGGTTTTATACCGAAAGACATGAACAATACCCCAAGGCCAATAATGCCCATCCATACCAATTTGAACCGTATATCTTTTAAGCCTGCTTTCCAACCAAAACAACTACTTACGACGTACGCGGCGGCCAAAGGGGCCGTAATGGCCGATGTTACCCCTGCAGCGAATAAGCCTATACCTATAAAATACTTGGCCGCAGTGCCGAACAAAGGTTCCAAGCCTTTCGCCATATCGAGTACATTCCTTACCTCTCCATTAGGAATTGCGGCAGCTGCGACAATGATCGACATTGATACGATTCCTCCGAGTATAATAGCAACAAGTGTATCTCTGCGAACAAATTTCAGATCGTCTTTTGATTTCCATTTTTCACTTACCAAGGAAGCGTGTAAAAACAAATTATAAGGCACCACGGTAGTGCCAACTAAGGCAATGATGGTCAGCACGCTTTCCTCTGGAGAACGTGGGAGTAACATACCCTTCAACATTCCTAAGATATCCGGTTTGGTAATCACAGCTGTAACAAGGAATGATAGACTCATGAGCAATACCAAAGTAATAAAGACCTTCTCTAAAAGCTTGTAATTCCCAATATATAGCAACACAAAAGCCAAACCACCCACTATGAAAGGATAACCGGCAGCATACCGGGTTCCGAATAAGGCTTCTAAGCCTAAAGTTGCCCCGCCAATGTTGCCACCTTCATAAGCGGCATTCCCAATAACAATGGCTGCCAGAATAATACCCAATGCTATATATCGAAGCGCCGGTGATCTTAGTTCACTCTTAACAACATCGGCCAATCCCCGTTGGGAAATAACCCCCAAGCGGGCCGACATTTCTTGCAATACCAGGGTAGCCACAATTGATAAAAGCATGGCCCAAAGCAAGCTATAACCAAAGCCGACACCTGCCAAAGTACATGCCGTAACCGTTCCAGGCCCAATAAAGGCCGCGGCCACCAAAACTCCAGGCCCCATTTTCTTAAACATATATCGAATGCTAGTTGAAAGGGTAAATATAACCGATTAACGGTATTTGAGCCCCTATCGCGAACTATTATTTTCACCACACTTTTAACACTTTTGCCTGCAGTTCATCTAAAAAAATGCAGTTCGTCTAAAAGTGGTGTGTCATACATCGAAGGTTTATACTATTCTAAAAAACACAGGGTTATTATTATCCCAAATCTAGTCTAACACCCCCCAATCTCGACCCAGGGTCAGGACGTTAAAATTAACCTACTTAATGAATTGTTTAGAATGTAACAAAGAACTAAGTTATCTCGACCACAGGAATGCCATGGATTCTCTCGGCGTTGAACTTTGCGCACAACATCAAACTCGAATGGAGAAACTGGTAGAGAAAAACAACACTCCCCTTGAAGCAATACAATTGTACTACGGCCTCAAGGAAGTCGGTGTCAATGCCATGTTAGAATGGTGGGATGGTAAAAAGTCGGTAGACATTGCCATTTCCCGCGTAAAACTGAACATAGAAATCGATGTGGAATACCATATGCTCACTCATGAACAGGCAATGAACGACCTAGAAGAGGCGATGCATTCCTTTAAGAATGGATTTACCACCATTCGTATCCCTCATATTTTAATACGTCATTATTTAAAAGAGACGGTGAATAATATCTTAGGGATTATGGAGGGACTAAAAGCCAATATCAAAGCTATTTAACCAAAAACCACAACTCATGTCTAGTAGAAAAAAAATACTTAAGGCCCCTTTAAGAATTGCAGTAGCTATTTTGTTACTGGGCATGTTAGCAAGAATTATTCAATGGCCCCATGCCAAAATAGTCGTAATTGTTGGATTTGCTTCTATTGTGTTGTTATATGCGTTTCGTTTTTGGAAAAAGACCGAGAAGCAATTCTTGGATTATGTGAAGTTGATACTGATCGTTTTCTGGACCATTAATGGTATATTTCGAATGTTAGATTTTCCATATACTCTTTTCTTTCAAATAGTTACAGCCGCTTCCTTTATTATTTGGTTTATTATGGAAGGAACCGCTTATTTTATGGATGAAGACCGGCGCTCGAAGAACAGTGCCCTTCAAATATGGTGGAATATTGCCATGGTATTAGGTACACTCTCGATTATCACTGGCGGACTAATGAAGATATTGCATTGGGAATTCGCCAATGTATTATTGGTACTGGGTATCGTCATTGTTGCGCTCTATATTCTAAAAGACCTGTTCACGGTTTCTAAAATCGAAGAAGCCGACCCTGGGAACGAGGAGTTTCTTCTCTAATACAACGGTACGCTGTAAAACTGTCCCATAGCATTCCTGTTTTTCATTAAAATTATTTCGTATCTTATTTCCCATAACCGACTTCTTATGAGAAATATAGACCGAAGACAATGGCTCCGAACTATGAGCCTATCGGGCGGATTCGCTCTTGCAGGCGGCTTAAATGCCTTCGCCTTCGCCACACCACAAAAAAAAAGAAACACCGACACCCTTGCTAAACTGAATTCGAATGAAAATCCGTTCGGACCTTCACAGCGGGTGCGCGACGCCATTGCCAACACCCTTGATACTGCTTGCAGATACCCCTTTCAGTCCTTGGTAGGTTTGGTGACGATGATTGCTGAAAAAGAAGGTGTTACCAAAGACCATATAGTAGTTACCGGCGGTTCTACAGAGGGCCTCAAGGCAGTTGGGCTTACCTATGGGCTGCATGGTAAAGAATTGATTGCGGCCGACCCCACTTTTCAGGCAATGCTTCGATATGCAGAAAATTTTGGTGCTCATGTACATCGCGTTCCGGTAGATGAGACACTAGGACATGATCTTGAAGAAATGGAAAAACGAATTAGTGGAAACACCGGACTCGTTTTTATTTGCAATCCCAACAACCCTACAGGTACCCTATTGAATAAAGATCTTTTGAGAGACTTCTGCCAATCGGTCGATAACAAGGCAGTGGTCTTTAGTGATGAAGCTTACTACGATTTTATCACGGAACCCGACTACCCATCTATGGTAGAGCTGGTCAAAGAAGGTCGAAATTTGATTGTTTCCAAAACCTTTTCAAAGGTATTCGGCCTAGCCGGACTTCGCATAGGTTATTTAATTACCAGGCCAGATATTGCAAAAAGACTGAAAGCCAACGTAATGGCGAATACTAATATTTTGGCTATCGAAGCTGCAAAAGAAGCATTGCGAGACGATGAATTTTATAAGTTCAGCCTTTCCAAAAACGAAGAAGCAAAAAAACATCTCTATGAAACATTAAACAACCTTGGCCTACACCACATAAAATCACACACCAATTTTATTTTCTTTAAAACCGGACGCCCAATTGAAGGTCTCATAAGGGCAATGGCCAAAGAGGATGTATTGATAGGAAGACCCTTTCCCCCATTTTATGAATGGGCGCGTATAAGCACGGGTACCATGCCGGAAATGGAACAGTTCCGTAAGGCATTGGTAAAGGTGATGACCTAAGGTAATCGGCCAATTCATCGATTAACGGTTGTTTTTCAGGGTTTTATAAATTAAAAGTGAATTCATGTTCTCGGACAAAAAGTACTCTTGACCGATTTTTAGACCACAAATCGAAAAATTATTCCTTTCCACGAACGAAATCGTAGCTTCCTATGATTTTTTAGTTTTATATATGTAACCCAAATCTTATGAGCGATAAAACTACTTCAAACGATTACTTGGTCTATTTCTTTTGCGCCTTCTGTTTTATATGGGCAATGTATATTCTTTTTTTCTAAGAATTAACTACTAATTGGCGATAGCCAGCGCGTTAGCGATTGGAAACTTATTGATTAGCATATTCCCTTAGTATAACTGAAGGACACTATTCTAGCAATGTCAGTGCAATCTAAAATTTACACTGTTGCTGTTTTTGTAATCTAAGTCTTACTTAACATTGGCAATACACCTCTAAACACCCCTAGTAGACTAGCCTGTAGACACTAACAACAATAAAGTTTGGCCATTTGTCGTTGGTTTATTAGTTGCCGAACAATATATGTAATAGTATCGGCATTAAGTTTCAAAAATGCTCCTAACAAAAAAAAGATATTTAAATATAGTACGAAAGGGCCGCCTACTTAGATGGTTACAATGCGGTCTTCTATTACTGGCACTAAATTTCACTAGTGCCATGAATTCGGGTGCATTTGCAAATAGCACTATAGCCTTACTTCAAGAGTCAGCGACTCTTTCTCCTACCCAAATAGAAATTACCGTACCAAATAGTACTACGGTATGGAATGTACCACAACCTGCCGAATTAATATGGAATACTAAAAACATTCCGGATCACAAGACCATTCAATTCTATTTGGTAAAAGATGATGTGGTGATTCAAGAGCTAGGTGTTTTCGAGAATAATCATTTTGCCAAAAACATTGCACTGAACAAAAGCTTGGAAACGGGCAACAACTATAGGGTAATGGGAATAGAGTTATTCCCGGACGACCCTAAGACCATCGCTAAATATGCTACTCCGTTTTTTACCATCAACGCTATGAAAAGGCCCGAACGCATGGTCAAAAATGAAACCCCTAAAAAAACCACGGTGCGAAATACTTTTGATGGACGATCAATTTCTTATGTTAGCCAACTGGAGGTTAACAGTGAAACCATCTCTATCAACATATGGGACCATGGACGAAAAGATGGGGATATTGTCTCTATCTACTTAAATGGAGAAGCGATCGTATACAAGTATTTCCTAACCTATCACAAGAAAGGTTTTGAATTAAAGCTAGATTCCTCAAAGGCGAACGACCTATTTCTCTATGCCCACAACTTAGGGAAATACCCTCCTAATACAGTTTCAATAGAAATTACCGATGGTACCGTTTCCGAAAATATTGTCTTGAATTCCGACTTAAAAAGTTGTGAAGCTGTTCTAATTAATGTAAAAGAATAGCGTACCGATTTCAACTACAAATACCCCATACCCCCTTCATTTCATTCTTTCGCTACAATTTGTTAGATATCCATTGAATAAAGCTCAGTGAAATAGCTTATTTAATAAGAATTATGGATGTAATACATTTTTTAGTCGATGAAATACCATTGTTTTAACAAAAAAAGTATGATTTCACTAAAAACCTATGAATTATTGCTAAGTACACTTATCGATCAAATGACAAACTTTGTCGAAGATTATTAACCCTTTATCGATATATTATGAAAAAGTCTTTAACCTACAACGCATTTATCGGCTGTATTATTATGTCCCTCTGCTGTTCTGTATCAGCCCAGAAAAACAAGAGAACAACCGCTGCTCTAGAAGCCACTAAAAGAATGGAGCATTATCAAGAACTTAAAAAAATGGGCTATGACAACAAGGCCATTTATGAGGATCTAGGGAATGCCAATTTCCTGGTCGAAAAATATGAAACGGCTATCTACTGGTATGATAAACTGAAAGAAGAAAGTAAGAATCGTTCATTAAGCAGTAGTTATCAACTACGGTACGAACATGCCATGCAAAAAACGAACATACCTACTGTTGCGGGCGGTGCCATTAATGAAGATTGGTTGGCAATGGTGCAGGCAGACTATCAATTGCGCACCGATGCCAAGAGCAAAAAGACCGAAGATCCCCGCACCAGTAAATACAGGGACCTCGCTTTTCTTAAGCGCAGTGGCAAGGCCTTTGAAAATGAATTATTGGGAGAGCATACCTCCGCAAAACCCAATGATGTTCAGCTAAACGACGAAACGGCCTATCAAACACCTGTTACGTTGACCGCTGACGGCCGTACCGCTTATTTTACCAAGTCGGTATATGTAAAACCAGAATATGGTGTGTTTTCTAAAAAAGAGTTGCTTCACAAGATTTACAAGGCAGACAAAGTAAACGGTGAATGGAAAAACTTCAAAGAAGTGAAAATCTGTCCTAAGTATGCTTCTGCAATGCACCCTTCCCTTTCAAGTGATGGAACGCGCCTATTCTTTGCGTCTAACATGCCTGGTAGTTTTGGCAAATATGATATCTACGTTTCGAGCGTAAACAAAGATGGTTCTTTAGGAATCGCCAAAAACCTAGGTAAAAAGGTCAATACCAAGAAAAATGATTTGTACCCAAATCTTGCCGCCGGGAACACCTTGTTCTTTGCCTCTGAAGGCAGAAAAGGATATGGAGGACTTGATGTTTATATGGCGCAAGTAGGCCGTAAAAAGGTAGATTGGTCTGTAAATATGGGCAGTGAAATTAATAGTGAAGAGGACGACTTTTCAATTCTACTTCAACAAGGAGAGGGTGTGGCCTACGTAATGTCGAACCGAGGAAAAGATAAAGGTTCGGTGCAGCCCATTGCATTTAACTTCGAAAACACGAATCGTAACCTTGCCAGCAAGGAGCGTGACTATACCGTTATGGAGGCCCTTAATAAGGCACAGATCGACTATTCGAGTACGATGTTCGAAGATGAATAGCCTACAACGCTCGAAAAAGCAGACAATTTGATAAAAACTACTTAAATAAAATCCCCCGAACCACCGGATCTATCAAAGACGATAGTCCGGTTACCACCCACATTCAGTTATTCGTAATCGTTTTGCGAAACCCACAATTGCAAAACCAGCATACTTTAATTGAACGAACTGCGGTACAGCAAGGTATATATCGAAACCTTATTCGAAAACAAACACAAAATTTTACTAAGATGAGTTGCAAATTCACTACCCCACAAATGATATGCTTGCTGCTACTTTTTTTCGCGTTTCTTGGTAAACAGACCGTTTACGGTCAGGAAACAAGTTCAGAATTGACCACCAAAAGTGCATATCACAATCAATTGTTCTTCAATCGATTTTTAATCAACCCTACCTTTTCATTGGTACGGGAAAACAAATCATATATTAATATTCTTCATAGGAACCAATATGCCGCCTTTGAAGATAATAGCCAAAATTATTTCCTTGGTTTTAGCAATAAAATAAACGATAATACTGCTTTAGGAATCAGTGTTTACAGCCAATCTTCGGGTGTTGTACAGGAATTCGGTTTCAACGCGAATTATGCAAAATCGATTCGTCTTGGAGCCAAAAGTAGACTGGCCTTCGGAACCAACATTACGTATTTTAATGAAGGCCTCAATAAAAACAGAGTAGTAGTCTCGCAGGAAGACCTTAAACTATCTGAAGCTCGCAAGGAAAATAAGCTGGCCATACAACCAGGTGTTACCCTATCGATCGGGAAGTTTGATTTCGGCCTCTATGCCGAGGACTTTTTTAGATACAACCAGACCGCAAATAGCTTTTTAACCAGTCTAAACGGCGAGAGCTTAAAAGCATCTATACAATACAACCATTCCTTTATGGCCACCAGAGGTCTATTCGCAAACGCGCGCCTAATGCCTTTAGTAAGACTGGGGAAAAATGAGGATGGGAGCCTTGCCTATATTGGATCTATGTTATTAGATCTACCAAATTATGGGTGGGTACAGGCCACCTATGACGAAACCTATGGCCTTTCGACCGGACTTGGTTTTAACTTGAGCAAAAAGATGTCTATCGGTTATTTGTTGGAAAAAGATCTACGGCAAGACGATGCCGACCTAGGTTGGAACCATGAAATATCTTTGGCCTACACCTTCAAAGGTAATGAGAGCCCGGGTGCGTATGCCTCTAACTCGGAGGATGAGAAAGTGGATCGTATTATTCGAAACTACGAAGAGCAGATTTTACGTCTACAGGCCGATAATAAATTGTTGGCAGCAGCCGGAGATGCGTACGAGGAAAAAAGACAAGGTACTTTTAAGAATGAAGAATCGCAGGTTGTTGTGAATGACAAAAAACAGAAACGACGTGCCAAAAGAAGTAGAAAAGCCGATTTCGAACCTCAGAAAGACAACTCTTTGGCGTATGAGAATAGTTTGATACTAGATGAATTGATGATGCGTCAAGATTCTATTGAAGAATCTCGCACCTTGGCTTTTGAAAAACGCTTCAAGTCGATGGTACTACTTTTAAGAAATGATGTTAAGCAAAATGTATCAACGCAATTAAAAGTTGCAGGGAAAGAAGAACCATCACTGCTTGCAAGTGCAGAAACAGGGCCGGAAAAAGCAGCACCTCTAAAATTAGAAAAACGTTCTATTAGCAGGGAAGATTTTGCAGGACTCCCAAGTTTTGCCAGTATTGACATGGATCAAAAAACCGTACGACAATTAAAAACAGCTTTTGCAAAAATAGATAAAAGCACTGATCTCTCAACAGGCAAGGTTCATATTGAAAAAACTACTAAAAACGCGTCTGCAGCATCTGGCAGTATCGCCAATGTAGAAACCGGTGAACAGTCATCGCCAAAGCACACAACGACCGTTGCGAATATTCAGGATAACACCAAGGCAACAACAGGGACAACCGATAAGATTTTACAAACAAAAGGCACAAAAGAGCGCGATGAGCTTCCCAAGGCGACAGCGGCAGCCTCTTCGAGCAAAGCCATTAAAACAAAAGAAGAAGCCATTGCCAGCAAGAAAGAGTTTGAAGCGCTCCCGATCAAAGTATTGGGACAGTCGAATGCCATTGGAGTGAAATCTGGTTACTATGTAATCGCAAATGTGTACAAGACTAAAAAATACCTAGTTGCCTTTATGGAAACCCTGAAGAAAAAGGGACTAAATCCTAAGCAATTTTACAACAAGCAGAATGGGCTTCACTATGTGTACTTGGCCGACTTCAACTACAAGACCGATGCCAAAGAGGCCTATGTATCGCATCTAGACGGAAAATATAATGATGAAAAATGGATTTTGGAAGTTGCCGATAATTCATCGATCATAGCAAATACATCCTTTAATTAGGAATGAATAATATCACATTGGGTTAGTGGGTACTAGTTTTCAAGTGGGAGGACTAGGAAAAAATAGCGGGGCTTGTCCCCGCTATTTTCTTTTTTTCATAAAAAAGACACCTATCATGCATTGGAAAGTGTCTAAAAACTCCCCATTTCGGTCAAAAAACCTAGCTTTTCTATATGAAAAATGTAAGTACTTTGTCGATCCTTTTTTCAAATCTTCGATGAACGTCACTCGAAATAAGTAAAACACTGCAGTTGGACGAAAATTATGCTCCCTGTTCTAGGTGTGTATGAAATTTTACTATGTTTGAATCAGTAAGAGCATCAACGATAATGTAAACCCCAAATCCCCCACTACATGAAGACGTTAGCCCACTTAAACCAGAACAAAAGGAGTAATTCCATTACGTATTCCAAAGAAATTAACGAGGCACTAGCACTCAGTAAAAAATGCCTTTTCCTAAAGTGCACTCTGCACGCTTTTTACGAACGCTAGCTATCTAGCCATTACATACCGACCCCATTAGGCAAATACAAGTGTAGTATCCCATCTCTATTAAATAGTGCGTTGTAGCAATAGGTGTTTCCCGTTGCCTTCACCCTGCTTAATAATGAGATAAGGACAGTTCGTTATGGTACTAACCCATTACCATGCCCTACCCTGGTACATTCTAATGTCAACAAGGTGCATACCCTGCATCATTGTAAAACCGTAGTACCCAAACCCACTTCGCTTACCCGATCCAAACCCTTAAAATATAAGGGTAAGCGGCAAAACCCCCACCCCATGAATTTCAACACCCTAAAGATTATGGTGGTCGACGACAATCGATCTATGCACCGAGCTTATGAAAATTATTTCGAAATGTATTTAGAATATACGCTGGCAGGTATCTACGAATCTACCCAAGATGCATTGGCAGTATATGATCTCGTACAACCAGATATTATTTTCTCGGAAGTAGAGTTGCCCGATGGTTCAGGTATAGAGGCCATAAAACGTTATCGCCTAAAAGATCCCAAAGTCAAAATCATCATGTTAAGTACTCAAAACGATTTTGATCTGGTAAAAAAAGCCTTTAAAAACACCGCCAACGGCTACTTGACCAAACCAGTGAACGAGCGTACGCTTTACAATGCCTTGGACGGTATTAAAAGTGAAGGCGCTACCCTTAGCAATGACATTGCCAAAAAAATCATCACTATGTTTCAACGAAAAACCTATGATCGTTTCTCTGAACGGGAAAATCAAGTAATCGACTATTTAAGCCAAGGCGCTACTTACAAAACTATTGCCGAGAAGTTATTCGTTACCGCCAGTGCCATCAACTTTCATATTCAGAATATTTATCTGAAGTTAGACGTCAACTCAAAGTCAGAGGCTCTTAGGAAACTTAGAGAACTGGAGTATTCTTGATTTTTTTTAATATTATTAATACAAACTAAAACTTTATATAAAATTCATAACCATATATATAATAAATAGATATAATAATTTATAATCTTAACCTACAAATAATGTACTTGCCTTGCATCACCGAAACCACTCAAAGGCCCCCCTTTGCAAAAACCGGTTGCAAGGCAAGATTATTATCAATAACTTTTTTAAATTAATGACAGCTTTATTCTTACAACCTATAGTCGCCCGACTTTGAATACTACTTCGCTACAAAATCATCCATAAATTGCCAGTGTATTGACCCATGCCATGGCCATAACACTTTTACCAATTACATTCAATTTGCTGGATTCTTAAAATACTTATTCGGAATAATGCTCGGAGGAGGCTTCAAAAGAGTACTTCCCACGATACTCGAAAATTTCAAAAATATTGTAGAAATGAAGTAATACAATGCGTGAATTTCATTGTTTAGTATCCCACCACAAAGTTGGCAAGCACTATTGGGCAGTAACGTTTTAAAAATTTACGAAATGGCAATGATCATTGATAAATTTAGCATTAGATCTTACGGCTTTGTCGATACAGCAAATTGCTCAATAGCGTTTTTAGCAATCTTTACCTTAACCTAAACTATTAGTGATACTATTTAGTATATAGAACTTTTTTCCTACCTTACGCGTCTTATATTCTCCCCCTATTTTACCTTAAAATCAAACTACTTAAGAAACCGATATGAAAGCCGCCATTAAACTCCATTTGAAAGATACGAGTGAAGAACTCGATAGTTCAAAAAAGACAGAAAAGAAAAAACAACAACCCAAGTTCACCATAAAAATAAAGGAATTAAAAGCAGCTTTCGCAGACAGTTATATGGGGTTAGGAACTCCGTATGCACCTATACAGGTCGATAATTTTATCGATTTGGAAAACCAGGAGTATGCCACTATATATCCCAATACACAGATTACTGCCCATCTTACTTGTGATGATTTTACCAGTACTATAAAAAACATGCAATTGATATGCTGTAAGGTGACCAACATAGGTCGCGAATATAACGATGAGCTAAAAGGAGGGCAAGCAAATTCATGGGCTACTATTTTTGAACTTAATAGAAAAAATGGCAAGCGCATTAAAAGCATTTATCCAGCACCGGATGGCACCTTATACATAGCTGCGAATTCAAAAGGGAAGTGTCGCATCAACACTTGCGAAAAGATATCGAATGCAATGTTGGCTTATAGCATTCTCTTTTCGGCAACCTTAAAACTAGAAAATGACAAGGTTGAAAAAAGCTATTATTTCGTGTTAGATCCGGTAGTAAAAATAAGGGCTCAGCGATAATAATTCTAGAAAAATGAACGTCGTTGTCAAGTTCGTTGTTTTAATTGTTGTTTCCTGTATATATCTATTCCCCTCTTGTTTTTTTTCTCAAAACGCTAGAAAGGCGGATAGTTTATTACACGTATTGAAAAATTCAAATCTTTCAAAAAAACAACGGTCCAAATTATTAACCGACATAGCATTCTGGCATACAAAGTTAGATACTGCCCTTATTTTGGCAAAAGAAGCACTATATATTACCCAAGAAATCGATGCCTTATTTTTAGAAGCGGGCGCTTGGGAAGAGATTGGTGGTATAGAACATGCCCTTGGGAATAAAACCCTTTCTCTAAAAGCGACTCTAAAAGCATTAAAAATTTATGACTCTTTAGGCTTAAAAGAAGAACAGGCCGCATCATACGCTCAGTTAGCTAATAGCAATATGGTCGATTCAAATTATAAATTGGCAATTCAATATTTGATAAAAGTCAGGGAAATATATAAAGAAAAGAAAAAAAGCACCAAGCTGGTCTATACAATCCTCAATCTAGGAGAAGCGTATCGCTTGGCAAATGAAATTGATAGTGCAAAATATAACTTCTTAAAGGCACTCAATGATAATAAAAGACTAAAAGATGCTATTGTTCAGAGCTATTCTCAAGGAAATTTAGGTATGGTCTATAACGTCCAAGACAGTTTAGATTTAGCAAAAAGTCATTTACAAGAGGCTATTAGCATATTGAAAAAGCTTGGGGATCCGTATGCTACCTCGGTTTATCTAGCCGAACTAGCTGATGTTTATCAAAAAGAAGGAAACCTAAAAGTAGCTGAGGAAAAGTTCTTGGAATCCCTAAACATGGCTCAAGGTGCAGGTTTAAAAGAACAGATGCGAGATTTCAGTAAAAAACTGAGCCGATTTTATGAAAATCAGATGGAATATAGCCAATCTCTTAAGTATCAAAAACTGTTTCAGGTCTATCAAGATAGTTTGGTAAACAAAACCAATATTCAAGAAATTGAACGGCTCAAAGCTAGCTATCAAATTGATAAACGGGAGTCTACCATTGGGTTATTGAATAAGGTGAATACCAATCAAAAGTATTTACTAAGGAGTTTAGTCGGGGGCGTGTTAGCTACCCTTTTTTTTCTATATTGGATTTTCAAGGTAAACAAACGAGTTAAAAAAGCCAATGTACGCTTAACCGAACAAAAAGACATTATTGGTCAACGCGAAAAAGAGAAAGCCTTATTGCTGCAAGAGCTGAATCACCGGGTAAAAAACAATTTACAAATGATTTCAAGTCTGCTCAGTTTACAAAGCCGGGAATTGGTGGGACACCCGGCAAAAGAAGCTATAGAAGTAGGGAAAGACCGTGTGGAAGCCCTGTCATTGGTACATCGCAAACTCTATCAAGAAGGCGCCGAAACCCGCATTGCATTAAAAGAATACTTAGAAGAATTGGTATTGGGCCTTTTTCATGGTTATGATGCCCATTTTGAACCCATATTTGAACTTTCAGATACCACCATTTCTTTTGACACCGCCGTGCCCTTGGCATTAATTGTAAATGAACTTGTGGTAAATGCCCTTAAGTATGCATATGATGGTATAGACCATCCTTCACTCATATTAAAGGTAGATGAAGTAGATTCCAATTTAACGATTCAAATCATTGATAATGGCAAAGGTTTTACCGATAGTGAAGGTGATAAAAAGAATTCTTTTGGTTTGAAATTAATTCTTTCTTTGGCAGAACAACTAGAAGGAAGCATAAAAAAAATGGATAGGGACGGAACCCATTGGAAAGTTCAATTAAAAATTGCTTGATATTGAAAAATAAATGAGTTTAGTATGATCGGTGAAGTAAAAAATGTAAAGTTGCTTATCGTGGAAGATGAGAACTTGGTGGCCAAGGAAATTGCTTTTGGACTGTTAGATTGTGGTTATGAGATAGCCGGGATTGCTTCTTCTGTTGAAAAAGCGACCTTACTTTTGGCACAAGATCCCAATATTGATGTGGTATTAATAGATATCATTTTAAAAGGGAATCAAACGGGTATCGCATTAGCACAACATTTAGATGCCGACTACCCAACTATACCATATATCTTTTTAACATCCTATGCCGATGTATCAACCACAGATCAGGTAAAAAACAGCACAACGCCATACGCCTATATTTTAAAGCCATTTAATAAGCGACAAATTGCCGTATCTATAGAAATGGCGCTGGATAATTTTTCTAAACGCACCCAAAAAATCGATGTATTGGCCAGTCCTAAGTTTACATCTACGCCCAACCAAGCACTTAAAATTAACGACAGCCTTTTTCTTAAAAAAGACCGTCATTTTGAGCGTGTTTTATTAAAGGAGATTTTGTTTTTAGAAGCTGAAAGCAATTATACTACATTACATACGCAGTGCGGGCGTTTTGTATATTCCATGGTGCTTAAAAAAATAGAATCACTACTACCTCCTGACTTCTTTTTACGCGTACACCGAAGCTATGTAGTAAATATGAATGCAATAACCGGTTTTGAGGGCAATCTATTGTTTATAGGCGACAACAAAATTCCGGTAAGCAAAAGTCATCGGGCTTCTGTTTTTAATTCATTTCAGAGGATATAACAGAGACCATGTCTTTCTTTCAACAGATTCGAAAAACCTTTACTATTAAATTGGACCCATTCACTCAATACAAGTTTCCATTCACACAATTGTTTTCATTTTAGGAAGGTGATGAACCATCTTTGATTCATCAGTAAAAAGGTAGCTGGCATAAAGGACCGAACACTATTGAACGGTACGATGTCGATCACCTATTTCGGCCGAAAAATTACTGTGCTATTTATCATTCAACAAGCCTACGCTCAATAAAGTGTAAAGGGGATATTTATTCCAAAAAAACAACTGATAAGTACATATTTATTATTTAGCCAAAGGTTGTTGAAAAAGGTAGCATTGATTTTTACTGTACCAAATAAAAATAGATAGTCTGTTTTTTTAAAATCAAATTATTAATCAAGGTCTCTACAAAAACATACGGGCCTTTTTAAAACATTTAAATAATGGCAACTTTTCAAACAAATATTACAATCGACTCAGCTGATGTAGCAACATTAAAAACGCAAGGATATTCACTATATGCATTCAAAGCTGTTAAGGCTAGCGGTGATGGATCTCCTACTGTTTGGTTTAAATTGGATAAGAACAAACTTTTGACCAATACCAAAATAGAGTGGCAAGAGAATTTTTCAGCTTACAACTCAACCTCACAGATAGCCCCAAATACGGTTATTGAAACCAGCAACACTACCACAACAGATTTAGGGCATACCGTTAAAATCGATCAAAACGGGAACCTTCTTGATACTACAAATGGTATTGACGGAGCCGTAGGTTTTTTGAATAATGCACAACAACAGTTCACCGTGGGTATTTCTCAAGAAGTAGCAGGAGTAAGCAATGTTTTATGTGCTTTTCCAATTTTAGGTACTGGTGCCTCTAGAGTGATTACTCCAATTACTAAAATACTGTTGATCTTTTCTACAGAAGAGGTGAAAACGGAAACCGTAATCACAAAAGCACTATCATCTGGTGCTTTTATCGATTTAACGGGCGTTCAATCTAGAGATGTGGTCTATAGTGTAACCAATGGATGGTCACCAAAAGATAAAGGGGCTCCATGGATAGCAAATGTAAGCGCTTTTCAAGAGTTAAAACCATTACTAATAGAGCATTAGTAATGTAAACCTTAAACGAGCTCTTTTGTACTAAAGGGCTCGTTTAAATATAAAAACAGCAGATAAATATCCATACTAGATCAGATACCATGGCTTTGTTTACAATCAATATTAGTTTAAGCGATAGTACATTAAATGCTCTTAAAACAAATGGCTTTAACCTGTATGTATTTAGAAGTCTAGAGGATTCAATTTCAACAGCTGCTCCATTAATAATGGTGACAATTTCAGATTTAGCAAAAAATATCGACTTAAAGCTTCCTGATTCTGACTATTTAGGATATATATCAACTCAAGATCTGGTAGAATTCAAACAAATCTTCATCAACAAACCACCTGTCTCCTCAAAGAAAAGAGGAAGACCTTCTACAAGTAGACCGGCACCAATAATTATTTCAAATACTTCGATCAAGGTCTCTTTAGGTGAGCTAGCAACTATTGATCAATCGGGCAATCTAAATGTAAAAAACAATGCTCCACAAACTAATATCCAAATACGCAACGCTTCTTCCCAAACATATTTGACGGGGCTGGGTTCAATTATTGATGATAAAAGCATCCCATTTTCAGCACAGAATATCTTTCCAGATCAAATGCTTACTATCATACCTCAAAGTTCTTTTTTAGTACTTTTTTCTGACAACAAAAATTACAAAAACGGAACCTATCTAAAAACTATTGACAATAGAGGTATGCTTATTACTGCCTCGACCAATGAGACAAGGAAGGTCACATTTGACATTACAACTGGTTGGGGAAACAACAGTGCCAGTTGGGGAGAAAGGATTGCCAGCGGAACTGACCTAGAACATATTTTGATAAACCAACAATCATAAAAAATGAAAACAGGCAACTTTTTAAATTTCCACCTTCCTTTTGAACAAAAGGACGACGGTACGATCACCTCTGTTGAACAGGCATGGTGTATCTTAAAAAAGGCACAACAACTCTTGAAAGATAAAACTAAGAAGGTCGCTATCATTTACTCGGCCAATTACGGTCAAACACACAAAATCAAACAAATTTATGCTACCGGCAAGTGGCATACCAAAACTGATGGAGCAAATCAAGTAGAAGTTATGAATGTAATGGAATCTGAATTTTCCGAATTAAATATAAAATGAGAATCGCTCCAATAACCACTATGCCCGGAGATAATTCTATCGCCGGTTGGAACGAGCAACTGCATTTATCACTAGTAGAAAAAGATTTGAAACATATTGAATCACTACTTAAGAAAGAGTGGGCCATACTTGGATGGCAAAATCAGAAAACGGTGGATGACATAGATAAACCCTATGCTATCGGAGGTGGCATTGCCACCTTGCCAGAAGAAGTATCCAAAAAAATCCAAAACACCCTAAAAACATTTTCAATAAAGTTCAATTAATTAATCATTAAAAATCAAGTAACATGGCAAAGTATCACAAAGCAACACTCGTACCGGGCGGACTAAAAATATCCCCTAAGGCAGATTTAGAAAAACCTGAGGCAATCATTCGATTGAAAAAACAGGGAAATGACAACAGCGTTTATACCACCAAAAGCAAGGCGCATACATTGGCAACGGTTCTTTCCGATGGCAAAAAGGGAACTTGGAGAGATGACGCACATGTGCCCGGAGGATACAAACACTACCACGATATAAGCCATCAGTACCCCGGGCATATTTTTTACGGAGAACCAAGCCCGCAATAGCAAAACTATAAATATCAATTACCATGGATATTCGAAAAATACAGTTTATTCTTAGCATGCTCTTTCTACTTAGTTATTTGGTTTTGATCGGTATCATCTTATCAGTAGAAGTTAGCGACACTACAAACATGGTCAAAGGTGAAAACTCAATGATGGGTGAACTTAAGGTACTGCTAGGGGTACTAACGGCAGCGGTAGGACAGGTACTTAACTTTTGGTTTAATAGCAGCAAGCGGACAAATCAAAAGGAAGGTACACCCATCCCGAATAACCAATAAATGAAATTATATACAATACCAAAATCATTAGAAAATATGGAAATTTCAGATGAAGCGAAAACAGCCGCCCGAAAACTTAACGGACGAAATGGAACAGTCGTCAACCTAGATACAGTATCTTTTAAAGTGGACATAGTTGCCGGGCCTTGTTGGCAATGGGCCTTATTGGGCGGTAAATTTATGGCTGGCAGTGATCTCAAATCACCGGAAATATTTTATCGGTCTATTTTTAATTGGTCTGGAGAAGCTGAGGTCAGCAAACCAGCATCACTAAATGAAGAAAACGCATTAAACTATCCTGAGGCCGATGCCTACTTGAAAATAATCAGGCAAAATCTTCCAAATGCTTTAAAAGACGATTACGTTGCTCAGGATACCATTCGCGTTGCATTGTTAAGTGCCTGTATTGTCATTACCAGTAAGAAAACACTAATACCCACTGCAGCGAATACCAGTGTATCATTGTATAAAATACATATGATGGTACCACTCGACGGAAACGATTGGTATAGGCGTGGACTTCATTGGGGCGTAAGCCTTGCGGCCAACGACGATGGTTCGGGTGCCCGGTGTTACATTCAAACGGTAACAGGAAAACCGCTTAGAACGGCCTGCGACAAAATATGGGACGAACATTTTAGAAGATGCGATATTGCTGTAGAAGGGCTCAATGAAAACCACGTTATTGCCCTTGGGTAACTACTTGGAATGTCTATTCGTGGAAAATTACAAATCAAAACCTTCGAGTGATCGAAGGTTTTTTTGTGCTTCCTATATGATCCATCATCCCTTCCTGCAAAGTTTCCCAGCTTTTAGCGTTAACGGACCGATCGCATCAGAAATACAAATAGAATAATGTAAATTAGTATCTTAAGAAGCACCTAACAAACCTAGAATTAACAGCTCATAATGCGGTTTGCGCATGGACTGATCTATTTGATCCATGATTTGCAAAATATCAGTATTTGATCTTAAAGTTGAGAAACTTTGTTAGGTGAAAAGACCAGAACAACATTTATTTAAAACTATTTAAAATTGAATAGAAAGTTAATAGCTTCACTAGGAACTCATTTAGACTTTTTCATTTTGAATCTTCTCAAGGCCAAGACTATGAATGACAGGTAGTTGAAACCTTTGCAACTTGCGATGGTCGTATCGAATCTGTTGAGCAGTGACCGGAAACTGTCCATCCACGCATTTGTCC
>CALLVX010000208.1 GCA_938010765.1 uncultured Flavobacteriaceae bacterium
CTGGCCAAGAGGCTGGCCCGAAATACCCATCGTAGGGTCGAATATCTCGGTATAGGTCGCCCCGGTACTACTCTCCACAAAGGTCGTGGGCGAACTTGCGGCCCAGGTGAGTAAACGCCCATCGGGCATATTCGCCACCGCAACAGGTACGATATCGAAACCGATCGGTGCGCTCCATTCACCATCTATATCAGGCGTTTGGGAAAAAACGTACTGGTTACAAAAAATCGATAAAGCCAAAAGCAAACCGAAAGTAAGCATGGAGTATTTTTTCATAGCGTATTGGGGTTATCTAAAATATCAAACAAAATTAATGCTAAACTAAAGCCATGTTTTATTAATACGATGAACATCAGCAATTAATCGATTAACAAAACAAAGCAGTACCCTAGAGTAACATCTTGGTTGTAATTATCCCTACTTTCATAGAAATATGGGAAAACGAAGCACAATAATATTGTGTTTCTTTTTTTGCAAAAATAATGAAAAAATCCAACCTTAATAATCGCTAATAAAAACACTTTTCCCAGCATTTTGGGTAGGTGATAGAGATTTACGCTGGGTTACATAGCACCGCAAGTAGTATATAAAAACTTGCCTCATATCGTTGATTAAAAATCTATTCCTAAAATTCATTCGTATTTACTTCCAGAAGAATTGTAATGCGACTGTTTTTTTGGTTATTTTGTATTTGCTCAACGGAGTTATGACCAATTGTTTTTATAACGTTTCTTTAGTGTTCCAAGGAAATGTGTACTTTAAATTCGAATAAATGCCTTTTGGCCGAGTATTTCAACTTCTTAATCGAATAGTATTTATTTTATAGAGAAGACGAATTGTATATTAATTATCTTCGTGTTCCCTATGTTTTATTTTAATGTGGATTTAACTTTTAACGCATGATTCAAAATTACCTTACCCAGAATGTTAATAGATTCGCTTCGAAGTGGTTGGTACTTGCTGTTGATACTATTTCAATAAGTGTATCTTTTTTTCTTTCCTATTGTATTCGTTTCAACCTAAGCTTTGATTTTGAAATCAATTGGCTGTTAATTCAAATGCCCCTTGTTGCGGTAATTTCGATTATCTCGTTCTTAATAGTTGGTTCTTATAAAGGAGTGGTAAGGCATACAGGTGTTCGGGATGTTTACAATCTTTTTAATGCAATTTGCCTCTCTAGTATTATTATGATCACGATGGTACTTATCAATAAAGAATTCGTGATTATTGAAAATTTTACTATTCCGTTAGGAATTATCGTAATACATAGCCTTCTTGGATTTATCGCCCTTACCGCTTCCAGGTATATTTTCAAATCTATCTATAGCAATTACCTCATACGTGATTTTAAGGTGGACAAAAATGTTTTGATATACGGCGCGGGAGAATCGGGAATCTTAACACATAATGCGCTTACCAATCATACTAAAAACAGGTCAAGGGTAGTAGGTTATATTGACAGAGACAATCAAAAAGCAGGAAAGCAGATCAATGGGATAAAAGTTTTTCATAAAAGCGTTCTTACAGAAGATTTTATTCAAAAACAGAGTATTACGGAAGTAATTTTTTCTATTCAGAATATTGACCCAAAAGTATTAAGGGAATTGGTTGAAAGTTTGGTAGAGTTTCCTGTTCAAGTGAAAATTGTGCCGCCAGTTGAAGACTGGATCAACGGTGAATTAAAAGTGTCTCAAATAAAACAAGTTCAAATTGAGGATTTATTAGATAGGGCTCCGATCAATATAAAAAATCAAAAAATTGAAATGGAACTTGACAACAAGGTAATTCTTGTTACTGGTGCGGCAGGTTCAATAGGCAGTGAAATCGTACGGCAGATTTGTGGTTATAATTACAAATCTTTAATTATTATAGATCAGGCCGAATCGGCCCTTTACGATTTGCAACAAGAGCTAAAACTCAATGGATATCATAATTTTATTCCAATAGTAGGAGATATTCGAGATAAAAATAGAATGAATGCCCTTTTTCAAGAGCATAAACCAAATATGGTATTTCATGCAGCTGCATACAAGCACGTACCGTTAATGGAATACAATTCGTATGAGGCGATAAAAATAAATATCGCTGGTACCAAAACGATTGCCGATCTTTCTGTAAGTCACAAGGTAGATAAATTTGTTTTTATTTCTACAGATAAAGCGGTAAACCCAACAAATGTAATGGGAGCCAGTAAGCGAATTGCAGAAATGTATATCAGTTGCATTCAACAACAGAAAAAAACCAAATTTATTACGACCCGTTTTGGAAATGTTTTAGGTTCAAATGGATCCGTAATTCCATTGTTCAGAAAACAAATAGAAAAAGGCGGACCGCTAACATTGACGCATAAAGATGTTACACGGTTTTTTATGACTATTCCCGAGGCATCGCAATTGGTATTAGAAGCAGGAGCAATGGGAGATGGTGGAGAGATTTTTATCTTTGACATGGGCGAGTCGGTTAAAATATTTGACTTGGCCAAGAATATGATCAAGCTTTCGGGATTGAAATATCCTGATGATATTGATATTAAAATAACCGGTTTAAGACCTGGTGAAAAATTGTATGAGGAGTTATTGGCCAACGGAGAGAATACGTTGCCAACCTATCATAAAAAGATTAAAATCAGTAAAGTTAGGGATTTAGATTACGCAGCGGTTCGTTCTAAAATCGATGAACTTTGTGTTTCGAATATGTTTTTTAGTGGTGATACTGTTAAATTAATGAAAACTATTGTTCCGGAATATGTTTCGAAGAATTCTGAATTATGTGATTTGGACGAGAAAAAGGAATCTGGTAACAATGATAAAACAACTCTGAAAGTAGTTCAGTCATAAATTTTGATTAATCTTGCAAAACAATCCCTTAACTATAGAATAATGATATTTCAAAGACGTTTTTTAGGCCTGTTAGCCTTAGTATTTATTGCTGGACTTTTTTTTACTTCATGTGCTTCAAAAAAAGATATTGTCTACTTTCAGGATGCTAGTGATTATGAAACTATAAAGAGTAATAATTCGCATACTAATAAATTTAAAGTAGATGATGTACTAAGTATCCATGTGTCTACATTGGATCCAGAAGCGAGCACTCCTTTTAACCTTTTTAAAGGTGCCGAAGAAGGTGGTATTCGACCAGAACAGGTAGATTACATAATAGATAAAAACGGTGAGATTGAATTTCCGGTGCTCGGCTCGGTTAAAATAGTAGGTTTGTCGCCCGATGAAACTAAAACCTTGCTAAAGGAAAGGTTAAAGGATTATTTGAAAAACCCAATAATCAACGTTCGGTTAAAAAACTTTACGGTAACCGTTTTAGGTCAAGTCAATAGGCCTGGCACTTACTCGGTTGTAGGTGAGCAAATTACGGTGTTAGAAGCGCTGGGTCTTGCGGGAGATTTGACAATTAAAGGACAACGGGAAAATGTTATGGTTATTCGTGATTTTAACGGTACAAAGGTTTATAATAGGATAGACCTGACCAAGAAAGAGGCCTTGAGTTCACCTGTGTACTATTTAACTCAGAACGATGTAGTGTATGTAACTCCCAACCAATCTGCAATTACCTCGTCAGCACTGGATAACCGAGCTTCTATTTGGGTTTCGATTGCTTCAGTACTTATCACGTCTACCGTACTTATAATAACCCGTAACTAGGTTAGACAACATAGAATTTTGATTCGCATATTTTCTTTATAACATTCTAGTATGACTACCAATTCACAAGATTTCTCCCAAAGCGGTAATGAATTAAAGGAGATAATTACCAGGTACAGTAAACATTGGAAATGGTTTATTATTTCGGTTATCGGGGCGTTACTTCTTTCGTATATATACGTGCGTTACGCTACTCCCGAATATGCTGCGAAAGCGAAAATTCAAGTTTTGGATGAGAAAGGTTCTTCTTCAGAACTTGCAGTGTTTAAGGACTTAGATTTTTTAGGAGGTGGAAAAAGTAATGTAGAGGATGAGGTTGAAATTTTAAATTCTAGATCAAACTTTATAGATGTAATAAAAGACCTTCGATTGAATATCAAAGTAACTTCCTTAGGAAACGTAAAGGATTCTGAAGTATATAGGAACAGACCATTTCTAATTAACTTTATAGAAAAAGATTCTATCATAAATGCGTCAAAGTTTGAATTCTATTTAGAAATTGGTTCAGAAACTACTTTTGGTTATAGCGAAGAACAAGATAGCCCCCTTAAAATTTATTCATACGGGAAAAAAGTACCTACCGAAATTGGTGATGTAGTAATTATACCCAATTATCCTTTTTTCAAGTCCTATAAAGGTCAAAAAATTAAAGTGTCCGTAAATCCTGTATTTGATATTGCCGAAGATTATCAGAGCAAGTTGAACGTATCATTAGCTGAAGAATACTCAAACATTTTGAATATCTCGTTGAACGATGCGATAGAGGAAAAGGCGGTTGATATACTAAATTCCTTAATTTTCACCTATAATAAAAATGCTTCTGAGGACAAGAAAACAGTAGCTGATAAGACATCGGAATTTATAGATAATCGAATTGATTTGATTTCTGGCAACTTAACCACTGTAGACAAGGATGCTGAGGAATTAATGACCGATAGGCGGATGACAGGGAGTGGCCTAGAAGTTGGTGCCGCAGTGCAAATGAGTGCTCAAAGTAGACAGGCTTTGGCAGAAGCAAGAAATCAACTTACTACGGTAAGTGGTTACAAGCAATATGTTCAACAAAGTGATTTTGGTGTTCTCCCGGCACTTCCTTTTGGAGATGCGACGGTAGCTCAGGCCACAACCAAATATAATGAACTTGCGGCCCAACGGAAAAGACTGTTAGAAAGCTCTACCGAGAAAAGCCCGATTATTAAAAACATAGATGGCCAACTTGCAGATTTAAAAGGCGCGATTACCTCTAGTCTAACTACCATGGAGCAAAGTGCCGGTATGAGTGTAAGTGCACTTCAAAACCAAGTGGGGACTATTTATGGTACCATTTCATCGGCTCCTAAAAATCAGGCAGAATTAAGAAATATTACGCGCCAACAGCAGACCACCGAGTCCTTATATCTTTATCTTTTGCAAAAAAGAGAAGAGGCACAAATAACCTTTGCATCTAGCTCTCCTAAATCAAAAGTAATCGATGGGGCCTATATCGTTGGCAAAGATCCAATAAAGCCCAGAAAATCTGTAATTTATTTGGCATCAATTATACTTGGCTTTCTTTTGCCAATGGTTATTATCTATGGTAACGATCTTTTGGACAACAAGGTTCAAAATAAAAATTCCTTAGAAAAAAGAGTAAAAGATATTCCTGTATTGGCCGAACTACCTCGCCTTGGAAAGAAAGATGAAACCTTGGTTCGGAAAGATGATCGCTCAGTTCTCGGGGAATCATTACGAATACTGAGAACCAATCTTGATTATCTTATCAAATCAAAATCGGGTAAAAAGAACAATGTAATTTATGTTACTTCCAGCGTACCTGGGGAAGGGAAGACCTTTTTATCTTCGAACCTTTCTATGATTTTTGCCAATACCGATAAAAAGGTACTTCTAATAGGGGCAGACATTCGAAATCCGAAGCTCTATACCTTTTTTAGTAGCAAGGATGTAGACAAGCTTGGAAAGCCTAGTAGAAATAAAGATGCGGGTCTTACCGAATTTCTCTATGATGATTCTTTGACTTCCAAGGATATCATTACCCCCATGTTGGCCCATACAAATACTATCGATGTTATCTATTCTGGTAAGATTCCTCCAAACCCGGCAGAACTCTTAATGAGCGATAGAATGAAGGAGCTGATCTATGAATCGTCTGAAAATTATGATTATGTGGTAGTTGATACTGCCCCCTTAATGGTAGTCACGGATACTCTATTAATTAGTGAATATGCTGACCATATTATATATGTAACAAGGGCCGGGGTAACAGAAACACGCGTTTTAGAGTTCCCATTGAAGCTGAAAAGTGAAGGCAAGTTAAACGGACTCTCCTTTGTTGTAAACGATGTTAAAGAAGCTAATCTTGGCTACGGAGGCAAATACGGCTATGGATATGGAAAAACAACCAAAAAATGGTGGAAGTTCTGATTTAGTAAAAGTCATAAATGGTTTTTTCAATTAGGGGAAATAGAGATTCGACCAATTTATTGTTGATTTTTATTTCCCTTAAATTTTGAAGTTGTGCCATGTTATGGATATCCGAACCTAAAAAATCGATATGGCCGTCTTCAATAAGCTTTAAAGCTTTCTTATGCACGTCCTTTCCATAGTATTCTCCTAAAGACAATAGATTTAGTTGAAACAACAATCCCTGTTCCTTATAATTCCTGTATTTTTTAGAACCACTTTTTAAATACACATAACGCTCTGGGTGGGCAAGAATTGGAAAAAAACGTTTTGAGGCGATTTTCTGTACCGAACTGTCAAAGTTGATAGCGGGCTGTAAATACGACATCTCGATCAATAGGTAATTTTTGCGAATGGGGAGCACCAGATTGTCTTCCAAGAGGGTCTCGAAGTTTGCATCTATCATATGCTCTGCGGCACCCGATATGGCAATATTCGTCATTCCTTCCTTTAAAAGTTCGCTTTTGAGAAGCATCAACGACTTTTCAATGGTCTCAGGGTTGTTTGGGTAGTAATTGTGCATGATATGCGGAGTAGCTACAAAATTGGAAACCCCGAATTCTCCAAAACCCTTTATAAGTTCAATCGATTCTCGCACATTTTTTGCGCCATCATCTATTCCCGGAAGAATATGATTGTGCATGTCTACAAAACCTGCTAATAAATCAACTAAAAACCTCTTCTTACTAAATATTTGAAACATAATTCTTGAAACGATAGCGTTGCTACCCATAACGAATAGCTCATTGGTAATATTACTTTTCTATACGGTATCTTTTATTCCGTTCGACATAGAGATTCAAGATTTTATGCTAACGATGGCCGTATTCCTATACTCTCGGGGGTGTCTTTGCAAAACACATGCCAATACTATTTAAATTCAAAGGTATTAAATATCTCTTATTAAAGGTGAAAACCGTTCTTGTGGGGTTTTGATTAACTTAGGGGGGGTAGCAGGCAATGGTTGCTTTGTTGGTTTGGTTGCGTTGCAAATAAAAAGAACTGATTTTATCTTCTAACCCGGAATAGTGAATTTTAAGAATAAGGAATGTAGATATGCCTGCGATCGTAAGTAAGAAAACCTTCTTGTTCTAGTTCGTTCAATAGTAATGAAGCCGTTTTTCGAGAAGTGCCAATACTATTGGCAATATCGCCTTGTGTAAGATTGTGGGATATAAAGACCCCTCCATTCTGATTTTTCCCATGATCCTTTGCCATGTCTTTCAGAAATTCGAACAATCTAGTTTTAATATTTTTATGGAACAATATTTCAATTCGCCTTTGAAGGTTGGTCATATGCTTGTTTATATGACGATTGATCTCCATTTCAAAAACCGGATTTGTTTTTATTAACTCCTTGGCTTTTTCTATACAAATTTTTGATACCCTTGTACCATCTTCGGCAATGATCGCAAAGTTTTGATAGTGTTGATTTTCCAACAAAGTCATTTGCCCTAGCATGGTGCCCACTCCTTTGTAGGCGAGAATATGTTCATCACCGTTCGCATCAAAAAAACAAACTTTCACTTTTCCTGATTTTACCAATATGAGCTCTCTGCATACATCTCCTTCAACATAAAGAACATCATTTTTTTTATGGGTAATTACTTTCAGGCCTTTGAAAAGATGCTCATTGGTCTCTAGATCACACTGACGCTTTTCAAATTCTAAATCGATAAAAAAACGTTTATTGAACATGTCTGTAGCTGTTAAGTGCGAATTGAATTCGCAGTCTGGCTTCTATGTGTTTAGTGTAAAATTAGTTGAAGTCACAGTCCCGCTAACCGACTATTGTTCTTAATATGTGAAGTATTGTTAACTCGGTTAAAAACTAGCACTATTGTTCATCATAAACAAATAATAACTAATTTTAAATATTTGATTATCAAATTATTGCGATGTATTTACTGTGTTAATCTAGTACTGGGTGGAATGAACATAGATTATTTTCGAATCGTACTGGGAGCCTCTCCATAAATCTCATTAAAACATCGAGAGAAGTAACTTGCATCCTTGAAACCTACTTCTGAGGCTATCTCTGAGATGGATTTTTTGGTGTTTTCTAAAAGATACTTTCCTTTTTTTAGTCGTGTCGCGCGAATGAAAATAGAGGTAGATTTCCCGGTCAACGCTTTAATTTTATTATGTAACTGTGTTCGGCTCATACCCAAATCTTTGCACAAACTAGTAATATTGTACGATTCATGGTATCCTTTACTTAGTACCAATTCTTCTAATCTATAAATAAATTGATCCTGTTTTTCTAACGTCCTATCCTCTGAAGAATACAAGAAACTATTCTTTTGATAGCGTTTTTGTAGTTTCTTTCGTTGCTGCACCAGTTTTTCAAGCCTTACAAGCAGTTCATTCTTATTAAATGGCTTTACGACATAGGCATCCGCTCCTTTTTGTAATCCTTTTATCTTAGATGAATCATCTGCTTTTGCTGTCAGTAATACTATGGGAATGTGATTGGTAAGTTCATTATTCTTCAATTTTTCCAATACCATGTAGCCGTCTAGTTCGGGTATCATTAAATCACATAAAATGATATTTGGTATAATCTCGATAGCTTTGGATACACCTGCTATCCCGTCAGTTGCAACGATAACATTCCATTGATTCTGTAAACAGGCTACTAAATAATTCGCTACATCTATATTATCCTCGATTACCAAAATGGTATTCATATTTGTTGTGAGGACTGGCAGTATATTTTCATTGGTATCTTTTCGTATAAGCGGGGTGTAGTTGAAAATTTTAGATTTAATTATCTGTTCATCGAACTTTTTATGAATTTTTGCTTTCTGATGAATAGGTAGATGTACTGAAAAAACACTTCCTTCACCTATCTGACTTTTTGCTCCTATTTTACCGTTAAGCAATTGTACCAACTCTTTTGTTAAGGCCAGACCAATGCCCATACCTTCTGCGTTTCTGAGGTCACTATCGTTTGCTTTGTAGAAACGATCAAAGACATGAGGTAAATCTTTTGAAGGAATGCCCGAACCGGTATCGGTTACCCTTATTTGAAGCTCCTCTTTTACTTTGTCTATCTGAAGGTAGATATTTCCACCGGAAGGGGTATATTTTATAGCGTTTGATAATAGGTTCGACATAATGACCAAAATCTTGTTGGGTTCATAATCCATAATCAACTCATTCGTTGCACTAATAAAATGAAGCGTGATTTCCAGTGTTTTGGCGTAGGAACTGAATGATTCAGACACATATTTTATATAATTGATGATATCATCTTGAATATAATCGATTTTAACTTTTTCGGCTTCAATTTTTCGCAATTCCAATAGCTGGTTTACTAGATGCAGTAAATTTTCGCTATTTCTTTCAATTGCGTCAAAATGTTCTTTGTTCTGGTTGTTAAAATGCTCTCTGAGTTGCTGGTTAAGGCCGGTGATTACGGTTAAAGGTGTCCTGAATTCATGCGTGATGTGAGTATACATTTTGGATTTGACTTCATCCAATTCCGTTAACCTTAGTGTTTCTAACTGCTTCATCCTAAAGAGGTAGATGCCGTATAGGATACTAAGGGTGATTATTGTATATAGGAAATAAGCCCACCAGGTACCCCACCAGGGAGCACTGATAATTATGGCAATTGTTTTTCCCTCTTTATTCCAAAAACCGTCGTTATTGGCTCCTTTTATTTTTAAATTATAGGTTCCGGGATCCAGATTTGTGAAGGTTAATTCTCGTTTGTGGTCAAGCGGTGTCCAGGTCGAATTGTATCCTTCTAATTGAAAGGCATATCGATTTTTGTTAGGGTTGTCATAGTTTAACGCGGCGAACTTTATCACAAAATCCCTTTCCTGATAACCTAACTCAATTTTATCTTTTAAATTGATACCGGGAATAGCGACAAAAACCCCTGCCTTGCTATTTTTTTTAAAACTTGTTAACACAATGGGCGGAATCTCCTTGTTATCCTTGATTTGTTTGGGATGGAAGAAATTTAACCCTTCTGAACCTCCAAAAAATAACTGATTGGTTTTTAGACTTCTAAATGCGGCATTGTTCATGAATTGTGACTGCCGTAGGCCGTCGGTAGAACTATAGGTTTTAAATTGTTCGGTTACAGGGTTGAATTTTGAAATACCGTTTGCCGTACTTAGCCATAAATTGTGTTGTTCGTCCTCTAAAATACCGCAGATATAGTTATTGGATAATCCTTCTTTAATTCCATAATGGGTAATACGATTAGTAAGAAGGTTTTTTTTGAAAAGACCGTTAGCAGTGCCTACCCATAGTATATTTTTGTCTTGATGAAGGCTAGTCACATTTTTAGCGCTGGTGTCTAAAAAATCTTGCGGCTGGTAAACTACCTTTGAGAAGGTACCATTTTTAGTATTTAAGCTGTGCAAACCCTCATCGTAGAAACCAATGAGCAGATTATAGGCCGAGTCCTTTTGAATAATGTTGACATAGTAACCTGGCAGCGGGTCTATTTCATTACCATATCCATTTTTTTTCTTGAATTCTTGAGTTTCCGGGTTAAATGTTAGGAGCTTTCCGGTCAATGTTCCTATCCATATCAAACCATCATTGAATTCTAATAGTTCATTAGCTCGAATAGAAAGTATGCTATTGTCTTTGTCACTGCGATAACTATACTTTTTAAAGGCATGCGTACTTGGGTCAATATTTAAGACCCCGTACTCATATGCTACCCATATAGTCCCATTTTTGGCTTCGATGATATCGGTAACACCTAACAAATCACCATCTTTTTTCAAAGCCTCATGTAATTCTGGAAAAACGGTTACTTTACCGGTCTTTAGGTTCAATTTTCTCAAACCTGCTTGTAAATTGGATACCCACAAATCGCCATTTCGATCTTCTAGTATTCTACTTATGGTTTCTTTGGTAAACGTATAGGAGGCTCTAAGGTTATTAGTCCAAAAATGAAAAGGCTTGGCTTTGGCCCCTAAGAACAACAAGCCGCTTGATCGGGTGCCCAGCCATAAAGAGCCCATTTTATCTTCCAATATCACCGAAACAGATTCTTTTGAAAGCGCTTCTAGCTTGCCAGAGGAAATCAACGAGCCAGTATTGGGGTTTACTAATTTTAGGCCCGCTTCTATTGTGCTAAACCATAATTTTTTATTGCTATCCTGGTATCCGGTTATAAAAGAATTACTAGCACCCTCTTTGAGTTCATTATGTTGAGATACGGTACCAGAATGCGGATCGTAACTACTAATTCCATTGAGTATCTCATCTGAATGGGTCATCCATATCACTCCTTTTTCATCAATCAAAATTCGAAATACATGATTGTTTAATAGCGTGTTTGGAGCAGTAGGATCATGTTTAATTTCTTTTTCGATTTTTTTTGTTTCAGGATTATAGAGCTTTATACCATCATAGTCGGTTCCCAACCAAATCTTATTTTGAGAATCTTCGGCAAAACTGTGTACTCCTTGTATATAGTTATTGTCAAGAGGACTTGTAAAAACACGTTCAAATATATCCCGATCCGGGTTGTAGAGGTCCAGACCATCCCAATTTCCTGCCCACACCCGATCTTTTGAGTCGACGAATAGGTTGTAAATATAATTATGGGTTATTTTCGAGGAGTCGTTGGGTTTTTGCACATACTGTTTAAAACTATTTGTTTTAGGGTCGTATTTGGAAACTCCACCACCATCGGTACCTATCCATATAGTTCCGTTACTGTCCTCACCTAAACCACTGATTTTGTTATTCGAGAGCGTGGTGCTGTCCCTAGGGTTGCTTTTGTAAACCACGAACTCATAACCGTCATATTTGTTGAGGCCATTATCTGTACCGATCCACATGAAACTATCGTTGTCTTGCAGCAGGGCGTTGATATTGTTTTGCGACAAGCCATTTTCTGTCGTGAGGCGTTTAAAGTTCGATTTAAACTGTTGGGAAGATAGGTTCGTTGTTACAGCGAAAAACAATATACCTAACAAAATTGATCTCTTCATAAGGTTCATTCGGGTATTTATTTCTAAATGGCCGTTCAAATGTTCGATTTAGAAACACAATATACCTATAAATTATGATGGGGAGCTTTCTACTCATTGGTACTCCAATATTTTTAAAAAAGTAATAATCCGTTTGTTACGCAGGTAACACTTTGTAGCCCGGTATCCAAATATCTTTGGTTAGTGTTAATGGAATTATAACAAGATATCAAGTGTTCGTCTTGTTACTTCTAGTATTTATGTAGAACCTTCAATTAGTCAGGTTAATAGATTAGGTTCAATAAAACGGCATCCCTGGAGGTGTGATAGCGGTGGTTGATGCCTAAGGGGGCCATAAAGCCGTTTGAGCTACCAAAGGGGACCTTTTTAAAGTTAGTTTCGATGGCTATTAAAACCTTTGCTTTCCCAAGATGAGGAATTTATATATAAATTTTACGAATATTGCTTTTCATTTTTCTACCGCTCTACGAAAGAACTTTTTGATGGGAGGTTTTAATAAAATAGCATGATCAGTGTTTTTGCAGAAGAACGTGGTTATTTGTATTTCGCCGCTTTTGTAGCTAAGATTATTCAACTGAAATTTTAAATGTTAATATCTAAAGAAAACACCGGTATCGCTATATGGCTAGGAATCTTTGCACTTTTGATTCCGGTAGTCCTATTACTTGCAATAAAAAGTCCCAGCTTGTCAAAATCAACTATCGATGTTGAAATTGCTTCTGTTCTCAGTTCCGGTAAGATACTCAAGGTGGCAGAAAGTGATGGGGTCAAGGCTATCTTGATCGAAAATGAGGATAATGTTTCCCTGGTAATTCAATGTAAAAGAGCCTTTGAAAATACTTCTGCCTTGGTTTACGAATTAAGGAAGGGTAAAAAGGGAAAGTTACAAGGACAACTGATAAAGGAGGGTTCATATATTTTCTCCTCGAATGCTTCCTTAAGTGGCATCGTACTAATTGATCCTATTTACAAGAAAGAGATTATTTCCCTAAAATTCTAAAATTCTAAAATTCTATTTTTTTACTCGATAACCGAGATTTATAATGTTCTGACGCCTGAACGACAAGTGTTCGGACAGGCTTGCTTCGAAAGCAATGTTGAATTTCCTTTTAATGCCTCGTGGGCTCACCCCGAGGTAGTTTACTTTTCAATTCTTTAAACCAAAGCGATTATCGAGTTTGCACATTAGATGATGTGGTTTGTTACGGCCTCTATTCCCAAAATGCTACCAACCAGCTACTGAAAGTGTGTCGAGTAAGAGACTAGTGGGTGTATTTGGTCGAATAATTGCATTTCTTTATACAATATTTTCAAAACACTCGTTTTTCAAGTTAGAATGCCCCCTAGATTATACAGGTATCGACACTGATTAGTCTCATTTCAAGTGAATGTTGAAGCGAGCCAATAAAGCTAGTGTGATGAAAACAAATGTATACATCATATCCTTGTCTTTATGAATATGATTACAAGTAAATTGTTCTTTAAATACAATTCGCTTGCCCCTGTTTATTAATCTATCTTAAAAGTAACCTATTATGAATTTGTTTTCTGCTAAATACAAAGTATTTTTCTTGCTAACGGTCCTTATTTTTCAGAGTTGTAAAAAAGAGGAACTAGATGTGCCGAGTCCAAATGATCCTGGAAACGATATTGTTAGCAATGCTTCGTTTGGAGCAGTGTTTTTCGCCCAAACGCACGTACGACAGCCCGAAGATGAAGGGTTTCGATTGGTAAGTGGAAAAGAGGCTTTAATTAAAGTGAATATGTTGGCCGATACCGGTGAAATTGCACCGGTGGTAAAAGCGATTCTAACACTTGATGGCGTTATTGAGACGATTACGCTTAGTGGGCCACCTACACTTTCAGATCCTATAGACCTGAGACCTGGTTTTATTGAGCATAAATTCGAAAATAGTTTTACAGCTATGATTCCGAAAGAATTAATACAACCTGGCCTCACAGTGGTTATAGAAGCGGGTTCTGATATCGCAAATTTTGACGATTTGAAAATCGGAGCACCTAACAAAATAATCATGAATATGTTCGATGCCAATTTTTTTGAAGCATCGCCAGGGGACTATCCAACAGGGTGGAAAGAAGAATTGGAAGCGAAACTGCCAGTTTCAGAGATTGAACTGAGAAGATTACCCAATATTATTTTTTCGGAGCTTACAGTCCCTCCTCGAAAAGACGCAAACGCTGTAGCGGCACGTATAAGCTCTAAAGAGGAGTACCAAACACTTACTGGTGCGGGCTTTGATGGGGAGCAAGCAACTGCAGCTCAATGGAACGGTGCGCTTAAGGCCGCAGCTGGTACAAAGGGTCGTTATGCGCTGTTTTATACGAACATCTATGGTGTTGCTTCAGGAGGGCAGGCCGGTGGCTATGGCGGTGTTGGCAATGGTACGAGTTTGGGTATTCTTAATCATGAACTTGGGCATGCTTTGTCATTACCGCATTGGGGTAATAATGCAGATTACCCATATAGGAACGATATGTTCGGGATACCGGCGCCTGAGGTTTTCAATGGGGTTCATGTGGGACCCGTATGGGCCTTCGATTTAGATAAAAATAAATTCATACCACCAACGGTACAAGCGAATGCCGTTGGGGGAGAAGTGGGCACCTACAAAAAAGACCCGATGCAGGGTGGTGGTACCGGAGATCAAGAAGAAGGCTTTCTGATTCGTCATTTTTCGGATTATTCGATCAATAAAATTCAAAATTTCCTTGAAAATCACATTGTTGTTCGCACCGGAGGTAGCGATAGTTACGCGGGTTGGGATCCAATGACGAACAATTATACCAATACAATGGATAATAACGGGGTACAATTTGCAATCGAAAATGATACAGAGGTTATTAGTGTTATGGCAGGTGTAAGTGCAGTTACTTCCCAAGCGACTATCTTATACCCTCCCATAGGACCCTATAAAAGTGGAATAATCGATCTTTTTGACCCTACAAACGAAGCAGATCGTTCAAGTGCGACATCGATCTACTGCCCAAATGGCGGTTGCGATGTTAGTCTACGAATCGTACAAGGAGGTGAAACCCGCCTCGTGATGTTGCCCATAGCGATGGATGCCACCGCCGAGGCTTTAAATGGAGATAGTTTTAAGACCAGGGCGGTAAATCTACGCGCAAGTGACGGTAATGTAACGATGGTAGAATTATTGCGTACACCAGACGCTGAACTTAATGGAATGCCTGCTAACCCAGAGTTGTTGTATAGTTGGCAGAATTAGACAACTAGTTTGAAAATACGCTTAGCGGTATTGAGTTTTCCCCGGAAATGGCTCTATGGTTGTATTTTTTTTTAGTACGTCTGATTCATTTGCTCAGTGTTGCGAAAGAGCCTATGCTCGGATAAAAGTTGCAGAAAAGATATTTTCTGTGTAATTCGCACCCTTGGCAAGAGATTCCAATTCATTGCATATTTATTGTGATGAAGTTACTTTTGAGAGTTAAATATAAGCAAGTAGCGGGCAAGTTTTTATTTTAAAATCCCCACCTAATTCTTTTTTCCTTTTTCCAATAGGGAGATTCAGCCTCCAAAGAGGTAGAACTTCAATATTGGATTGGTGATTTGGATATAGTATATGCCATCTGGTCGCTGTATTTCCGTCTACCTAGTATCTTGAAAACAATCTATCATAGCGTTAGTTGAATATTCGTTTGTTCTGGCAAGCTTAGTCTATTGATTTTGCATTCTAAATCTAACTTTAAGAAAATCGTTATCAATTCGTGGTTCTTGTCCAATGATCGGTTTTATTTGAGCAAAAACTTCGTATCCTTGAAATATGCTTAAAAATCAGCATTAGTTACATGTTCTACACTATTACTTCCCCAACCAATTCTAATAAGGTAACCTGATCTTACGGCATCTATGGGTTTTACTTTATTTCCAAATACTTTTTGGCCGCCTGTATCATTTTGAAGAACTTTTTGCCAACCAACATTTGGGCGTTTGGTACGAACAGATAACAATTCGAAGCAATCTAAATAGTATAGCCAATTTTTTCTGGCTTTTACGGTTCCTATCTGTAAATACTCAAGATCGTTTTTAATGGACTATTCCGTCTGCTTACAGAGGGGGGGAGTTCATTAAGCGATTATTGTGGTTCCTAAGAAGTCTAGGTTATTGGTTTTAGTTTGTTTCAGAACTACTCATTAGATTCAATTTTTATGAAGGCAGAAATGTAGCATCCAAATAACATCTATTCAATGCTCCGAATGAAGATGGTAGCAAGGTAAATTCCTGTAAGTTTTTTTTAGCTAATGTGAATAAAGTGTTACTTACTTACCGATACAGTATCTAACGAACCCTTACTGTATATGGTCTCAAAGGGTCAAGGTGTAAAAAAGGTGTAAAAATATTTTAACATTTTCCCGTAGTTATAGAACTCATTTAGACTTTTTCATTTTGAATCTTCTCAAGGCCAAGACTATGAATGACAGGTAGTTGAAACCTTTGCAACTTGCGATGGTCGTATCGAATCTGTTGAGCAGTGACCGGAAACTGTCCATCCACGCATTTGTCC
>CALLVX010000209.1 GCA_938010765.1 uncultured Flavobacteriaceae bacterium
AATTTTAGTATGCTAGCAGACTAAGTAATTTTTCAATAGCATAAAGCCGAACCTCTTGGTTCGGCTTTATATTTTAATAAAAACAAAAAGTTATATTTTAATTGTTTGGAGTATCTGAAAAAACGATTATATTTGCAGCCGCTTTGAGTGATTAAAGCGGGTTATTTTCCTCCTTAGCTCAGTTGGTTAGAGCATCTGACTGTTAATCAGAGGGTCCTTGGTTCGAGCCCAAGAGGGGGAGCTTAATGAGAGCAAGCCATTCAAGAGATTGAGTGGCTTTTCTTTTTTAGCGGGGACAACATAGGGACAACATTCAATCAAGCATATTTTTTTCTTTTAATTTCATTTATCGCTATCTTGATAAAATGGAACAATTGGCAGAAATATTAGGTGGTTGGCTCTACCAAAGTCAAAAAGACCTTAGACTGTTATGGTTGAAAAATGGTACCCTATCTACGAACCGACTTTCTTTTTTAATTATCCTTCTTTTCGGTATAGTACCTTTAACGCTTTACTACTTCATTTCTGGAGCTACTTATTCTTCAATTCAAATCGTAGCCAGCTATCTGTTTGTTATATTATTGTTCGCTCTGGCTATATTGATAGTGATTACCTGGTTTAAATCCAATGAACTGTTCAAAAGCAATGTTCAGGGCTTCTCGTTCCTGCATTTTTCCCCTTCCATAATCGATACCGAATTTTTTGGTTTTGATGATGACGACGTCACGAACTTTAGCAGACTGGTCAATGGACTGCCAATAGCTCAGAAAATCGTAATCAGAGAAATCTCAAAAAATAAACAGTCCGGAAACGTTCGATTCTTATTTACAGTTTTAGATTTGATTGTTCAAGGTGGAATCTATAGAATAGATACGAGGCTCAAGGAGTCATTAAACATGCTTATCACGGAACGGTTTACCTTCCAGAATTCTGAAATCAATCCAACAACACTTCCTTCCAGTTACTCCAAATGGTGTTCCACTACCCAAGCAGGTAGCTATGATGATGTACGAAAGGACATTTCCAAAGCGCTTGGAATCCTATAAATAATCGTTAAGATGAATTTTATAGAGAAAATATAGCGCAAGTCATAAGCAATCCTGATTTCCCTATTGTTTTTACTGCTTCTACCGTCATATGTTTGTCCCGTACAATCAAAGTAAAAGGCCTTTTACTCATTATTAATTCTTAAACATAAAGATTATGAATGAGCAAGAAAACGTCGTGGAGCTTTTGCAGGATATTAAGGGCCTGCTTTCCCACACGAAGAAAGTATTTAACATCGATGACCTTGTCAAATATACAGGGCTATCTAAAAGTAAGATTTACAAACTCTCGCAGTTAAAGCTTATTCCAGCAGGGAAGAACAAACACATTCGTCAACTATTTTTTAACAAAGAAGAAATTGACGCTTGGCTAATAGGTGAGCCAAATTTATCCGATGAATTTCTAGAGCAGCAGTTCAATGAACAGCTGGCGAAAAACAAACGATAAACTTCTTACTATGGCTAAGACAGAGCAGCGTGTTCTATACCATGTAAAAGACGCTAAGAAAAAGACCGTATATGACTACACGATGGAATATCTGGAGGGTAGGTACGATATCTCCTATAACGAGATATCGCATGACTTCCAGATAGCCTTTAAAGCCTCCAAGCAATGGGAGTATCTGAACCTAAACTCCCTGATTATAGAACTGGCAAAAGCGGGTATCGATATCCCCAATGGGAAGTTGGAAACCCTTATCCGTTCGGAATGCATTCCCAAATGTAACCCCATCAAGGAATATTTTGAAAACCTACCTAAGTGGGATAGGACTGACCATATCCTTAAACTAGCTTCCTATGTGCCGACCTATGAAAAAGAGGCGTTCGATTATCATTTTGAAAAATGGTTGGTGCGTACCATCAAATGCGCTTTAGAAAAGAACTACTTCAATAAACAGGCCTTCGTGCTGTCCCATCAGGGTCAGAACTCAGGAAAGTCCACTTGGTGCCGTTTTCTTTGTCCACCGGAACTAGCCGAATATATGGCCGAAGATATCAGCAACGATAAGGATGCACGGATACAGCTATGTAGAAACTTCCTTTACAATCTGGACGAGCTGGCCGTGCTTTCCAAAAAGGATGTCAACGCTCTGAAATCATTTTTCTCCAAGACCTTTATCAATGAACGGCTACCCTATGATAAAAAGAACACCACGTTACCTAGGATATGCTCCTTTATCGGGTCTACAAATATGGCCTCCTTTCTTAATGATGAAACCGGTTCCGTGCGTTGGCTCTGTTTTGAATTGAAAAGTAAAATCGATTTTGGGTATTCCAAGGAAGTGGATATTGACAGGGTATGGTCACAGGCATACCATTTGGCCTATACCGAAGCAAACTACAATCCCGAACTATCTATAAAGGACATTCAGGAGAACGAGGAGCGAAACAAGAAATACACCAAGTTGACCACAGAAGAGGAACTGGTCTCAAAGTATTTTGAAAAGTCGGACGACTTGAAGGATTTTGTCACCGCTTCGGATGTATTGGTCCAGCTGAGCTGCCTGAACCTTCGCCTGAACCAGATAAACTTGGGACGGGCATTGTCGGGTTTCAACTTTCAAAGGGTAAAACATCCAAAGCGACAGGTGTACGGTTATCTGGCAAAACCAGTCTTCGTGGACAGCCCTTGGCAAATGGAATTTTCGAAGAAACAGGAATAGTACCTACCTAGTTACCTAAAAGACAAGAAACCCAATCACAAAAGGCAGTATCCCTAGGTAGGTTCTTTAACCCCTTCTTACCTAAGTATTACCCATCCTACCTAATAAGGTAACATAGGTAAGCACAAAAACCAATCAGACCTAGATAAAAACCCCTGTAATCATTGGGTTAGGTAGGAAGGTAACCGAAATTGAATAAAAAGAAGCTAATGAAAAGAAAAAGAACAAAAAGACTATCGTGCGAAAGAGCCCGAGCTTTTCCCATCGAAAGGGCGCTGGCAAAACTAGGGCACTTTCCTACTAAAACAACCCCCAAAGAAGCTTGGTTCCTGAGCCCTTTTCGCTCAGAAACCCAAGCCTCTTTCAAGGTGTGCAAGAAACTGAATAGATGGTACGACCATGGGGCAGGAAAAGGCGGAAATGTTATCGACCTGATATGTCAGATTACAAAGGGAACCGTAAAAGAGGCTTTGGAGGGTATACAAAAAGAAACGACTCTTTTTTCTTTTCAGCAGCAAGTTGTTTTTGAAGGACTTGCACCTGAAAGTGAAAAAGTCATCATCACCAATGTAAAGCCGATTTCCCATCCCGCATTGTTGGGCTATATCAAATCTAGAGCTATCGATAAATCTATCGCAAAAAGCTATTGTAAGGAAGTCCATAACACGTTCAAGGGGAAACCGTATTTCGCGATCGGTCTTCAAAATGAATCAGGTGGATGGGAGCTACGGAACAAGTACCTGAAAAACTGTACCTCGCCCAAGGATATCACGATTATTAAAAACGGGTACAACGTACTTACCGTAACCGAGGGCATGTTCGATTTACTGTCCATTATCAACCACAGCCCGGAATTGCAGCAAAAAAGTGATTTTTTAGTAATGAATTCTACGGTTTTAATCCAAAAAGTTATGTCGGTTTCAGAGGGATATACAACTGTTGAACTTTATCTGGACAGCGATTTGAACGGGAGGCTATGTACAGAAAGGCTAATGGAACATAGGGGTGCGGTGGATATGTCTTTTATTTATACCGGCCATAAGGACATGAACCAATGGCTGATGGAAAATGGTAAAAATCCTGTCGGGCAGGGAATTCAAGATGTGTTTTTGTTGCCACAAAAACAAACTTGCTTTACTCCCGATGGTCGCAAAGAAGAAATAAAATGAAAAGGACCTACATCAAATTCCGGTGTACCATCTACGAAAAGAAGCTGCTCATAAAAAGGGCGGAACGTGCCGGGATATCCCTTTCGGAATATTGCAGGAACACGGCCTTTGGCCGCAATGTCATCGAGCGGCTTTCCGCGGAACAACTAGAATGCTATAAGACCTTGGTCACCTATAAGAACAATTTCACCCGTATCGGAAACATGTTCAGGAAACGAAATCCCGACCTGGCAGATGAAGTCAAACAATTGGCAAGGGAGATAGGCATACATCTTAAAAACTTCAGAAAATGATAGGTATGGGAAAGTCAATAGCACATACGGGAGCTTCCATGGCATACGGATGGAACAACCAGAAGGATGCTGAAGTGGTACTCATCCAATATGTGGCAGGGGACAATTCACAAGAGGTCACGGAAGAATTCAAGATCACGCAGGAGATGAACGCACGGTGTAAGAAGAACACCCTGAGTTTCGTACTAAGCCCTACCGTGGAGGACGGTAAAAAGCTTGACAATGAAAGACTCCGTGAGATGACGGAACGGTTCTTAAAGGAAATGCAGTTGAAGGAACGGCAGGCCATCGCATTCGTCCATAGGGACAAGGAGCATACCCATGTACATCTTTACGTGAACCGCATAGACTTTGAAGGCAAGGCCTACAACGATAGTTTTATCGGGAAACGGAGCCAAGCTGCCGCCGAGAACGTGGCCAAGGAAATGGGGCTTACTACCGTCAAAGAAGTACAGATGGAGCAGCAATTACAGTCGATGGCCATACGCAACGAAATACGGAAGATACATGAGAGGACATTGGCCAATGAACAGCTAAAGACCTTGGATGCCTACATAAAGGCCATGAAGGCACAGGACGTGGCCGTTGTTCCCAGTATCAACAAAGGCAACCGTCTGCAGGGCTTCCGCTTCGAATATAAAGGCGAGAGCTTCAAGGGAAGCGAAGTCCACCGTTCCATGTCGGGCGGAAAATTGCTTAGAGTACTCTCCACGGATATGGACATACAGAAACGATTGGAGAAGGCTCCTTCGATAAACATACCAGGAAAGGCCTTGGAGCTGAGTGCCAACATAGCGAGCACATTAGCAAAGAAAGTCATTAAGAAAGTAATCAAACGGGCTATAGATACGGGAATAGGATTTTAAAACAAAGAACAATGGGATACAAAAAACTGGACGAGGTCATGGAACTGCTCACGGGCGAACTGGACGGATTCAACAAAGCGTTAAATAAACTACAACGGCTCACCAGAAACGTGGAGGACATCAGGATACTTCCCGACACCTCTGAAATCGAGAAACTGTTGGAACATCATTTACGGCAGGAAAAGGAAAGGACCTTACAACTTCAAGAATCCGTTCGGGCATTGAAGGAAGGTTTTACAAAGGCTAGCGTGATATCCAAATTTCAAAAGTGGTTGCACTATATTATTTGGGCAACCTCCTTGGTCATCATCGGCTATCTAGCTTTTAAGGTTTCTAAAATAGAAGAGATTCGAGAGGAATCTTTCTCTAAAGGAAGGCAAGAGGTCATCATAATTCTAAAGGGTTATTTCGACCAATATCCAGAATGCTATGAAGATTACGAACAATGGCTCAAAAAAAAGGATATTGTTCCAAACCGAAAGTAGAATGCGCCCTATTTCGATTTTACTTACGCTTATCTACCGGAACACTATAAAATCGAAACAGGATCCGTGCGCAGGTAAGTTATGGTAAGATTTGGGGGTTTTAGTTAAAATAAGTTATATTTCATTCCTATGACATTGTATATAATTAGTTAAAGAGTCGCTCCTCGTATTTTCCTTGAGAACCTTTTCTAAATAGTACCCATTTTACTTAATTTCTATTTGCCTATTAGCTTTTATGTTGGCAAAGAACAGTATCCAATCTTTAAAAATATATTTACTGTCGAAGTTTCACGACGAAAACGCTCTTTTCGCTTTAGGTTAAAGCCTATGGCAATGCAAAAAGTCCTTAATAGGTCTTTAATAATTGTGTTTCTGTAAAGGTTTTTTTGAAACCTTAGTCCGCGTATCGTCATTAGCATATATTTATGCGGTTCTTTAGCCCTTCATTATTTACATACCAAGCCCCGCTTATCTTTGGCAGTATTTATATAGTTGTAATAAGATTTCTCTTTGAGTAACTGTTTAAAAAAACTCTTTATGTTCAAATTCTATTTATGATTGCTCTAAAATTAACATACAATAAGGTCCTAATAAAATTTACTTATCACTTCTTAGTTACTGTTTAGCTATACTTCTTGACGCTTCACAACAAAGGTTGCCTCTAGTCATATATTAAAGGACAATTATATCTTTCTGTAAAAGTAGTATTTTAACGATAAAATTTATATTTTAAAGAGTATTCAGAAGCGGCTTGGTATATGAAAACAGACTTTTTTGAGGTTGAAACAGCAATTATAATTTCTTTTAAAATATAGGTATTAATAATAATACTCACCTTTGTGAAAATTTTTATAGACATAAATACCAAATTTTCTAGCCTAGATACCTCCGAATATTTAGTTTGCTATGAGTAATTTATAGCTCTTTTCATTTTTACGACCAGTGCCGTACAGTGTTAGATAAAATTTCCTTCTTTTTTAACAATTTAACCAAAAGTTCTACCCTTAAACCACAATTTCTCCTTTTTAGACCTGCAAATTTATATGGTTGACAACAAATTTTCCTACACACATTGCATTTCATCGAACTTTACAGCAGATAAGTAGGGTTCGGTGTGTTATAATGTTCCAACATCAGGGGCATTCTTACGGAAAGCGTATCTATAATTTTTAAAAATCTAAATGATTTTACTTGTTTCGGTGACCAGTAGATAAAGTATAGGGTCTAACGAGAATTAGAATCCTACACGGGTATAGATAAGACCACTTTTTCTAAAACTAATTTTAAGTTTGATGGTTTAAACGAGGGGAGGGCATTTTTAGAAAATAAGGATAGCACCAATTCTTTAACTTGGTCTCAATCTTTTACTCATGACGATTTCCAATTTTCAATAGGATGGGATTTCAGAACTGGAATACCCTTAGGCACTAGTACACAAATAGAAAACGATGCTGTAGAAATTGATTTTGAAACACTCAACAATCAACGTTTAAAAAATTACCATCGGTTAGATTTTTCTACTCTTTATGAATTTAAGAAAAATCAAAAAGATTATGGAATACGATGGAGATTGGGTGTGTCCTTGTTAAATGTGTACGGAAGACAAAATGAACTCAGAAAAGAATTTGTACTTATGAACGATTTTGATGACGAAGGGAATGTAACTACAGTATTACGGGAGCTTACTCGTTTTTCATTGGGGTTTACACCTAATTTAGTTTTTAGACTAAATTTCTAAGTCGTAAACATAAAATTTATCGAGCTGGTTACCAAGACTCAACTATGCTGCATGAGCTACATATAGAATAGTTTAATAATAAGTTAATTCTTGTTAATTTTTATTTAATAATAGCATATACAGGGTAAACAGAATACTAATTAAACAACAAAAACGCCTTAATTCGTCTACACTTTTTGGTATTTCGCAACTTTTTTTTTTGCTAAATGCACAAATTACTCATTTTTGCATCGTAGAAATTGATTGTTTTTCCCTCAACCCTTCCTCAGTATGTTGGTCATATAAGGGTTCAAAATCAAACATCAAGATCAAATAAAATGTTCTTTTGCTATCACGTCTAAAAAACACTGTGAACAGACCCAATAATTGGTTTTAAAGCATTAGAATAATTTGGCTTAGCACCTAGCTTACTATAGGTGCTTTCTTACAAATATACTGCTTCACGGCAATATGGATAATTTAAATACAAACCATTACTATTTATACCATTATGATTTCATCAAAATTCTCCCAATTTCCAAAACAGTTTTTCTGTTTTAAAAATAAGCTGTTTCAGTTTTTACTATTTACCTTATTTCTTTTTACTAGTCAAATCTCTTGGGCGCAGTTAGACACACCGCCTGGTAATGTATTACCGGATCTAACCATTTGGTATGATGCTAGTGATGTAGATAATGATCTAGCTACCCCTAACCCTGCAGGCGGTACTGAAATTACCACATGGGTAGATAAAAGTGGTAATGGTAATAATGCCACTATAGTATCAGGTAAAAATGGCGCGGTTTTAGAATCGGACCCTTTTGAACTTATTAACGGAAAACCGGTACTAAAGTTCAACAGAATAGCTGATAAAGAAGGCTCTGCATACACTACTGGAATAGATATTAGGGCAGCTGCTATGGAAGACATG